>JANYBX010000357.1 GCA_025360615.1 Opitutia bacterium | reverse complement strand
GCCTGGCCGGTGCCGTGGGTGTCGGCGACGAGGCGGATGATTTCGCCTTCCTTGCGGAGTTCGGCGATGCCGGCGGGGCCGAAGCGGCGGAGGAGCGTGGCGCGGAAATCGTCCTGCGTGCGGTTGGCGAGTTCTTCCTCGAGGAGCCACATGTAGTCGCGGATATCGAGCACGCTGGTGCGGTAGCGGTGCGTCTCAGAAACGAAGGCGCGGCCCCGCTCGTCGAAATTGAAGGCGACGGGGTTCGCGAGCATGGGCTCGGCGGCCCAGAGGGAGACGCTGAGGCCGGCGGGGAGCTTGAAGCGTTGCATCGCGAGCAGGGCTTCGGAGGAAGCGGGCGCGACATCGGGCGCGACGGAGCGGTCGAACGGTTTTAGTTTGCCGACGAGGGCGGCGGCATCGACCTCCAGCTCGACGGCGCCGAGGGGCGCAAGGCAGGCGAGGACGAGGCAAACGAGGACACGATGCAGGGCGGGGGTGCGCATGAAGCGGAAACGGTTAGACAGCGGGGCGGCACTGGCAAGCGGTCCGTGATAGTTTTCCGGAGCAGAGGGGCGGCGTGATCAGGTCAGCCAATCCCTGGGTCCGACGCCATTTTTAGGCGCCGACTCAGAAGGTCTCGTCGTCGTCGTAATCGATCCAAAACAGCTTGAACGCCTCCTCGGGAGCCAGCGGTTGCTTCACCATCGCGAGGGCTTTGGTGAGCACGGGGTCGCGGTGGAGCGCGATGTCCTCGGCTTTCGGCAGGGCCAAAAGATCGGGCGTCACGCCGACGCCATCGAGTTTGCTCTCGTCCGCGAGGACCAGTTCGCCGGTGGGAAACGCGACGGAAGAAAAGCTGAAGCTGAAATACGCGCCGCGCGCATCGCCGGAAAACGTCTCCTCGAAAACCCGGCCCATCGAGCGATCCCCGATGATCACACCGCGCTGGCGTTGCTGGATGACGCGGGCGAGCAGCTCGGCGTAGCCGGAGGTTTCCGCGTCGATGAGGACGAGCACTGTGCCTGGAAACGCGCTGGAGCTGCCACGCACACGCAGCCGGTCATGGTCGCCGTGATCGCGTTTAATCTCCCCCACCTCGAAATCCTCGGTGAAGAGTCCGTCGAGGAGGCGCATGACGGTTTCGGTGCGCCACGCGGTTTGGCCGCGCAGATCCAGCACCAGAGTGCCTGCGCCTCGGGCCTCTTTCAGCCCGTCGGCGATGGCGCCGACCTCCCGCCGCAATTCATCCGGGTGCCAGATCTGCACCTGGCCAAAGCGGCGAACGTGGTTTTTGAGATTCTTGAAATCCTCCTCGTGCTGTTTTTCACGCTCGGTGGGAATCAGACGGACGTAAGCCAAACCTCCCTCACGCTCGGTCCGCGATTTTCGCTGCGGCCGGATGGTGGAGGCGATGCTCAGCCAGCGAGGCGGGCCACCGGGTGACTGCACTTGGACGTGCAATCCCGGCCGGGGTGCGAGTTCGCGGAAGGCATAGGAGACTTGCTGATAGTTGTCGCGATCGAGCGTGAGACCCTCGAAGGAGAGAATCCTGTCACCCACCTTGAGTCCCTGTTTCGCGGCGTCGCCGACATGGTCGATCCGGGTGACGTAAGCGGCGTTTCCGATCAGGCTCCATTGCCAGCTGTAGTCCACGCGCACCGCGCGGAGCGGGGGATAAAGCCGGATGCGGGAATCGAGCGAGAGGAGCGCATCGGCGATCAACGCGTAGGCGTCGCCCGGGGTGGCGGCGCTGGAAAGCAATTTATCCGCATCGGCGCAGCGAAGGTCGAATTCCTTGCCAACTTTTTTCCGGGGAACGTAGGAATGGGCGACCACCTCGCGCGCGTCGCTGAGTAACGTGCGAACCACGGCCAGTTGTTCCGGGCTGAGTTTGCCCGCGGTTTCGGCGGCGGCGGAGTTGATCACCCGCCCGCAGCCGAAGGCCGCGAGGATGAGGCCGAGGCGGGAAAGCGGAGGGAGTCTCATGGGATGCGAGGCGCGTCGGGAATCGGCGGACGACCGTGATTGGCCGCCGCGAGATTATTTGCCGGACCCGGCGCGGCGGGCGCAAGCCTCGGCTGCGAGTGAGGGCTCACGGCTCGCCGCCGGTGTCGCTAGACCGGGCCGGCGGCCGGATGGACAGCGACGATCTGGCGGAGGCGTTGGCCGATGGTTTCGGCGATGGCGATTAATTCCCCTGCTTCGGCGGGGGCGAGATGGGCGCGGCAGTGGCGCGACCAGAGATCCAGCCACGCGAGGAAATGGCGTTCCTCGAGGCCGAGGGGAATGTGCTTCATCGGCATCGGCCCGCGATAGCGCGCGGGACCGCCCGTCGCGCCCGACCAGAAGTCGGCGATCTTTTCCAGATGCGCCGGCCAGTCGTCGATGTTCGCCGCGAAGAGCGGGGCGATCCCGGCGTGCTGACGCACGTCGGCATAAAAATGCTTGAGGAGATGTTGCAGCTTCGGCCGGCCGCCGATGCGGTCGAACAAGGGGGCGGCAGAAGTCGGCTCGGGCATGAGAGTGACGTGGTGGAGAAACGCGGGAGACGTTCGGTTATTGCTGCGCGGTTTTGGCGAGGGCGGCGGCGGCTTCGGCGAGGCCATCCTTGAGGCCGGTGCGCTGGTGCGCGATTTCGCCGGCGGGATTGAGGATCGTGATCAGATTCGAATGGGAAAACGCACCGTCGGCTTCCTGCTTGTATTTCACGCCGAGGAGCGCGGCGAGTTCGCGCACGGAATCGGCGGAGGCGTGGAGGAGCGTCCACTGGGCGTCGAGCGAGCGCTCGGCGCGAAATTGCGCGAGCGCGGCGGGCGTATCGCGGGCGGAGTCGAAGGAGACGAGGACAAACGCGGCGCGTTCGCGGACGGGCGGCGGCAGGCTGGCCCGGATACGCTTCATGTCGCCGACGAGGAGCGGGCAAGCGTAGCCACAGGTGGAGAAAAACATCGCCAGCACGACGGGCCGGCCGCGCAGGGTGCCGAGCGTGAAGGCTTGGCCGGAGTCGTCGGTGAATTCGGCGTCGAGTTGGTAGAGGGAATTCTTGGTGAAGGGCGCGGCGGCGAGCAGAGGTTGGCAACAAGCGTCGTCTTTTTTCGCGGGTTCGGCGGCGGGCGTCAGCGCGGCGGTGAAGAGAAGGAGAAGAGGCGAGGAGAGTTTCATGTTTTAATTGTAGGAGCGGCTTTACGCCGCGATTCCGAAAGACCATCGCGGCGTGAAGCCGCTCCTACAGTTTCGGAGACGCGGGGAGATTTTGCGCGCAGCGGAAGCCGAGGGCGGTCGTGGTGTTGTTGGCTTTGAGGGAGGAGCGGAGCGCGAGGCGCATGAAGGCGGCGTAGTCAGTGGTATCCTTCGCGCCGACGGAGCCGGCGCCGCAGAAGAGGTCGCGTTCGAGGCCGGAGTCGGCGCGCGATTCGCCGGTGACCATGGCGGTGTTGAAATCATCGACCCATTCCCAGACGAGGCCGTGGAGGCCGCGCGCGCCGTGGAAATCTGGTTTCGCGGTCGTCACGTCCGGCTGGATCGCGGGCACGGGGCGCGCGAGCCAAGCATAGAGATCGCGGTTGAGCGCTTCGTCGTTTTTGCCGTCGGGGCGCGTGTAGCCGGCGGCGGCAGCGAGTTCCCACTCGGCGGTGGTGGGAAGGCGTTTTCCGGTCCAGCGGGCGTAGGCGCGCGCGGCGAACCATGAGACGCGCACGACCGGCGCGAGCGGCGGCGCAGTCGGGCCGGGTTCCAGATCGGCCGTCCAGTTTTCCAGATACGAGGAGTCGGCGAACAAGGGGCTGACCTCGGAGCGCCGCCATTTCGGATTCGCGGTGACGAAGGCGAGGAAGCCGGCGTTGGTGATGGGTAACGCGTCGAGGAGAAACGCGGCGACGGCGATCTGCGCAGGATCTTTCGGCGTGCGAACGAGCGGGACGTAAGCGCCGGCGGGGATGGCGATCATGCCCGCCGGCGTCTCGGCAAAAATCTCTCCGGCCACAACCACCCCCGCGAGCGCGAGAGCCGCGCGGGCAGCGAAGAATTTTTGCCGAAGCCGGATCATTTTATTTAGGTTAATGCGTCTCGTTGCGGATGGCTTTCACTTGGGCGGCGTTGAAGGCATCGCCCTTGTTGCCCCACGTATTGAAGACGTAGGTGAGCACGTCGGCGATTTGCGCGTCAGTGAGGACGGCTTCCTGCGGGGGCATCACGCTGTTGATCGCCTGGCCGTTGACGGTGATCGGACCGGTGAGGCCCTTGAGGATGGTGCGGACGGCGCGGTCGCGGTCGGCGAGCATGTAGTCGGAATTCGCCAGAGCGGGGAACGCGCCTGGCAGGCCTTTGCCGTCGGGCTGATGGCAGGCGAAGCAGAGTCCCATGTAAACCTGTTTGCCCTTCTCAACCTGCATTTCCTTGGTGAGGCCGGCGATGACGGGATTAGCTCTCATCTCGGTGGCGATCCGGTCCTTCAGCGCGACTTCGCGCTTCGCCGAATCGGATCCCTCGACGGCCTGTGCGCCGAGATAGACGGCGTCGATTTCCTTGCCGGAATAGATGACGCGGTTCGCCGGCCCATCGACTTTCAACATGCCGAGCGCGCCCTTGTTGAACGCGCGGGTGAGCGAGTGATCGACGAGGATGAATGTGCCGGGAACATCGACCTTGAACTCGACGACGGTCGCGCCGCCCGAGGGCACGAGCGTGGTTTGGACGTTTTCTTGCACGAATTTCAGGCCGGCCTCGGGGTAAACCCGGTCGAAAATCTCGCCGATCACGTGGAAGGACGAGGTGACGTTCGGCCCACCGACGCCGAAGTAGAGACGCACGGTCTCGCCGACTTTCGCGGTGAGGGCCTGATCACCCACGAGCGAGCCGACGGAGCCGTTGAACACGATGTAGGGCGGGCGCTCGTCGATAGCCTTGGCCATGTCGAAGGATTGCAGGCCCTCCTCGCCATATTTTCCCGTCGTGTAGAACTCGCCCTGCATCACGTAATATTCCTTGTCCACACGCGGCAGGCCGTCCTTCGGCTCGACGAGGATGAGGCCATACATGCCGTTGCCGATGTGCATGGGCACGGGCGCGGTCGCGCAGTGGTAAACGTAGAGGCCGGGATTCAGGGCTTGAAACGTGAACTGTGAACTGTGCCCCGGAGCCGTGAACGTCGAAGCCGCGCCGCCGCCCGGGCCGGTGACCGCGTGGAGATCGATGTTGTGCGGGAGTTTTGAGGACGGGTGGTTGTTAAGGTGAAACTCCACGACATCGCCCTCGCGGATGCGGATGAACGAGCCGGGCACGCTGCCGCCGAAGGTCCAGAAGGTATACTCGACGCCGTCCGCGAGCCGCGCGACGACCTCGCGCACCTCAAGGTTCACCACGACGCGCGCGGAAGTCTTGCGCGTAATCGCGGGCGGCACGTGCGGCGGCGAGGTGAGGACGGCCTGTTCCACGGGCAAAGCGGCGATTTCCGGCGGGAGGGCGACAGGGCCCTTGGCGTCGATCGGGCCTTCGGCCGCGCGGACGGCGGTGATCGTGGCGAGAGCGAGGAACGCGAGGAAAGGGAGGAGGCAGGGAAGTTTCATGATGGGTTTGAGGGCAGAGAGTAACGGATTCGGGGAACGGGGTCTATGGGGTGGTTGGCTAATGCTGCGCATTTCTTGTTCTCGCCGTGTGGGGTGAAACCGGCTTGCCACGGCGCGGCGGTGCCGGAGATTTCAGGCGCATGGAAGATGCTACCCGCCCGCCGCGCTTTTGGTCGCTCGATGCGCTGCGCGGGGGGTGCGCGCTCGTGGTGTTTTTGAGCCACTGGCACCTCTGGTCGAATTTCCCGCCGCGCGGTGAGTTTGAGCGCGGCCTCCGGTTCACCCTCGATGAAATCTACCACGCCATCAGCGGGATCACGTGGCCCACCGGCGGACATCATCCGGCCGTGCTCGGCTTTTTTGTGCTCAGCGGCTTCTGCATTCATTTCCCCTTCGAGTGGAAGCTGCGCCACGCTCCGGCGACTCCGCCGGTTTGGCGCGACTATTTTCGCGGTCGGTTTTGGCGGATCATGCCGGTGTATTGGGCGGCCTGCGGACTGGGGCTGATTTTTGTGGCCGCGCAACACTTCTGGCCGGTCGCCGATCCCACGCTTCAGCTGCACGCCAGATCGACGCTCGCACACGTGCTGATCCGTTTCACCGGCCTCGCCGGGGTTTACCCCGATGAGATTATTGCTGGCAACTACCTGCTGAATACCGTCGCGGTCGAGATGGTGATGTATGCGGCCTATCCGCTCATCCATCGCTTCGCGGTCCGGGGCGCATGGCTCGGCCTGGGCCTGGGTTTTCTTTTTATGCAGGGCACGGCGGTGCTGCTGCTCATCTGGGTGACGCCCTACTGGGTGTTCAACAGCGTCTTCATGCTCGGCATTTTTTGGTATGCGGGCGCGCTCGCGGCCCACCTCTTTGTCAGCCGTGGCTGGCGGGCAACGGGCGCGCAGTTTGGCGCCGCGTGGGCGTTTTTTCTTTTAACGAAACTCGAACTCGTGCCGCCTTTCTACGGTCTCAACCTCATCAAGCAGGCGGCTTGGGGGCTCGTGTGCATGCTGGGCATTACTTGGGCGCTGCGGGTCGAGGAGCGTCGCCCGGCTCCGGGCACCGGGCCGGTCATCGGCGGGCTGCGCTTTGCCGGTCGCATCAGCTACGCGCTCTACGCCGTCCACACTCCCGTCATCATGCTGACGTCGTGGGCGCTCTGGCTCGGATTCGGATGGCGCAATTATCTCGTGCAACTTGCCGCGACCCTGGTCGCATCACTCGCCGTCACGCTGCTGGTCCACCACGGGATCGAGCGGCGGTTCTATCGTCCGCGCGGCACGTGAACCGCATTCCGCGCGGGCGGTTACTCGACGAATTCCGCGAACGACACCAGCTTCACGTTACCGCCGCTGGCGTGTAGCGTGATGAGCGAGCCGCCGCCGTTCAGTTGGCCGGTGAACAGGCGCCTGCTGTTGCCGCCCGCTGCAGTCGCGAACGGCAGCGTCGTCTGCACCTGCCCCCAAATCGTGGAGGCGCGCACGTCGCAGTGCACCGCGGGGTCGAGCCGGGCGAGGATGCTCCCGCCGTCGGCCTTGATATTGCTCGCGCCCTGAAACTGTTTCGGAAAACCGACGGTCACATTCCCGGCCGCGGTCGTGGCGTCCACCCCGCCGCGCGCGCTCTGAATTTCAATGTCGCCGCTCGCATTGTGTAGTTTCGCCGGCCCGAAAATCGTCCCCGCCCGGAGGTTGCCGCGCGTCACGCTCAAGTCCACCGCGCCGGTGCAGCGCGAGACGACGATTTCGCCGAGGTCCATCCGGGCGTGCACGCTGCCGTCGATCTGCCGGCAGGAAATCGTGCCAGCGCGGGCCCACGCGGCCACGCGGCCGGTGACCGCCCCGACGGTGATGTCGCCGTCGATCGTCGTGAGATCGAGATGGCACGAACGAGGCACGTGAATGCGAAACGCGAGGTCGAGCTTCTGGTCGGTCCAGGTAAAGCGCGCGCGCGATTCGCTCGGGTTGCGCGCGCGCACCGTCACGACGTCGCCCTCGGCGGTCAGCTCGAGATCGAGGTTTTTCAGGATGCGGTCGGCGACGGCGGGGTCTTCCGCGGCGAGCTCGATCTTCACCTCGGCGCGGATTTGCGCTTCGTCGGAATCCTCGACGATGATGCTCCCGCGATACGTTTCCAGTTTTAGCGCCGCGCCGGCGCCGACCGGAAAACTTTTCTGCACCAAGCGCTCAACCCCGAAGGCGGGCGTGAAGATCCCGAGAGCCAGAATGAGGCCGAAGAGTCTCGGTTGGATTTTCACGAAACCACACCATGCCATGCCGGGTTCACGCCGCTCAAGACCTCATATCGGGCAAATTGCCACTGCCGCCGGCCGGCGGACTGACCGCGTCTTTTCAGCGCCGGGTGATGACGATGTCGCCTCCGCTGGAGCGCAGTTTGAGCAACGGGCCGCCGCCATTGACGGCACCGGCGAGACGGCTTTTCCCCGCGCCGCCTTTTTCAATCGTGATGGTGAGGCCGTCGGCCTTCACGGCGCCGCCGCTGGTCGAGGCATCGAGTTGAAACCCGGTCGCGGGCTCCACGCTGGCTTTTACCCGGCCACCCGAGGTGCTGAGCAAGGAGTCCCCGCGCAAGCCGCCGACGAACGTCGCGGTGACGTTTCCGCCGCTCGTCTTGGCCGTGAAAATATTCTCCACCTCGGCGGCCTTGATGTCGCCGCCGGAGGTGCTCACTTCCGTCGGGCCGGCGACGCGGCCGAGCGCGATGTTGCCACCAGAGGTGCTGAGTTTGGTTTCGGACCGGCCCTCGGCCAGCTCCATGTTGCCACCGGAGGTGCTCGCGTTGATCTCGCCGGAGATTTTGCCCAGTCGCACATCGCCGCCCGAAGTGCGGGCGCGGATTTTTCCGTCGAGATCGCCGACCACGATGTCGCCGCCGGAGGTTTTCAAATCCGCGGCAAAACGCGTCGGTATGCTCACGATGAAATCCACCTGCACCGGCGTGTTACCCCAGCGCAGGCCGGTGGGCCGCTCGTATTTGGCGATGGCGGTCACATCCGAGCCCTGGGCCTCGATGGTCAGGTCGAGTTTCTTCAAAAGCTCGTCCGCCTCGGCCTCGGAGTCGGCGCGGATTTTTTCCTTGGCGGTGATTTTCACCACGGAGTCGGTGGAAGTTTGCACCCGGATCGAGCCGCCCTCGGTCTCAATGCGGAGCGTGCCGCCGGGCGTGACGGAAAAAGTTTTTTCGACGAGGCGCTCGATCTTGGCGTGCGCGGGAGAGGAGAGGGCCGCCAACAGGCCGGCGGTGAGCAGGAGGGAGGGGAATTTCATGGGTGGTCTGGGCTGAAAACCCGCCAAGCCGCGCAAAGTTACGGGATTTTTCCGGTCGCGGTAAATTCCCGGGGCTCGCTCAGACCTTCGCGCTGTTATCGCAGACGTAATGAACCTGATTGCGACGGTAATTATAGGAGCGCAGGGCGGAGTCCTTCGCGCCATCGCGCGACTTGATCAGATGGCGTTCCCCGGCGAGCGCGGCGGCTTCATCGGCGGCGGCGAGCGCGGCGATGCACAGCATGGCCTCGGCGCGCGGATCGAGCCGGCTGACCGGGAAAAGCGTGTGCGTCGCCAGCCAGCGAACGATGGATTGCAGCGGATTCATTTCGCCAAGAGTGCCCCGGCCCACACCGGTTCGTCAAAGCCAACCTGCGCCACGCCGCCCGGGCCGAGCAGAAATGGCCGTTTCACGAGGTTGCCGTTAGCCGCGAGCAGCTTGAGCGCGGCCTCGGGCGTGAGGGTGGGGAGTTTTTCGCCGAGCTTCTGCTCGCGATAGTCGCGACCGGAGGTGTTGAACAGCTTCCGCAGCTCGCCGCCGTGCGCGGCCAGCATCGCGCGCAGCTCGCCGGGCGTGGGCGGCGTTTCGCGAATCGGTTTTTCGACGAAGGCGATTTCCCGCGCGCGCAGCCATTTCGTCGCGCGGCGGCAGGTGTCGCAGTTGGCGTAGGTGTAGATCGTGAGGGCGGACATAACGGTGAAGGAGCAGGTTGGCCCGCGCGATTGACCGGCGCAACTCCGCCGCCGCAAACTCGCGCGATGTCCCCGATCCTCGAAGTCTCCGGCCTGCGCGTGCAGCGCGGTCGCACGACCATTTTGCACGGGCTCGACTGGCGCGTGCGGCGCGGCGAGCACTGGACGATTCTCGGTCCGAATGGCTGCGGCAAAACCACCTTGCTCAAGGCGCTGCTCGGATACCTCTCGCCTACTGCCGGTGAGATGACGCTGCTCGGCAGCCGCTATGGTGGCGCAGACTGGCGCGACGTGCGGCTCCAGCTCGGCATCGTTACCAGTGCGTTGCAAGCGAGCGTGCCCGCGGCGGAGCCCGCGATCGAGACGGTCGTCAGCGGTCGCTACGCGCAGCTCGATCTCTGGATGAAAGTCACGCGGGCCGACGCTACCGCCGCGCGAAAACTCCTGCGCTTCCTTGGCGGCGCGCACCTCGCGGGGCGGGAGTGGCAGTTTCTCTCCCAAGGCGAGCGTCAGCGCGTGCTCATCGCCCGAGCGCTCATGGCCAAGCCCAAGCTCCTGATTCTCGACGAGCCGTGCGCCGGTCTCGATCCCGTCGCGCGCGAGGAGTTTCTCCGGTTTCTCGGCAAACTCGCGCGCCGCCCGCGCGGCCCCGCGCTCGTGCTCGTCACGCACCACGTCGAGGAAATTCTCCCGGGTTTTTCGCACGCGCTGCTGCTGCGCGAGGGCGCGGTCGTCGCCGCCGGCCCGCGCGCGATGGTGCTCACGACGCGCCGCCTCTCGGCTACATTCGGCGCACCGCTCCGACTGCGCCAGCGCGCGGGGCGCTACCAACTCGCGTTTCCCCCGCGCGCGTGAATCCGCTTTCGGAGAGCATCGAGACGCTCGGTTTCGCGAGCCCGTGGACTTACCTCGGGCTGTTTCTCGCGGCGTCGTTGCTCATGCTCTGGCGCTTCGAGTCGCTGCAAAAACAGGGCCTCGAAGGCACCGCCCTCGGCACGCTCGTGATGCCGTATTGCTCCGGTCTCGGGAATTTAATTTTCGTCTGGATCGTCGCCTCGACGCACGCGCCCGCGCAGGAGGTCGTGACCAACTGTCTCGTCAACAACGTCACCAATCTCACGCTCATTCTCGCTCTGCCCGCGCTCATCTGGGGGCTCGACTTGAACGGCGCCGCCAAGGCAAAAAAAACTCCCTCGCGGAAGAAATCCGCCGCGCCCGCCGCCGAGACCGCCCGGCGCATCAACCGCCTCTCGCTCGTGCTCACGCTCGCCGCCGTGCTGTTTTTCAGCGGCGTCACGTGGGCGCTCGCGGCGGATGGAACGCTCGACGCGAGCGACGGCCTCGTGCTCATCGCGCTGTTTCTTTTTTGGCAATGCTTCCAAGTTTTCGACGTGCTGAAGCACAACGTCACCCGGCGAAAATCCTTCGGCCCGCTTTTCCTGGTCGATATGCTGGTGCTGCTAGCAGGCGCATATGTCGTCTATGTGAGCCTCGACTGGCTCGTCATGTGGCTGACGGCGCAGCGCGGCGGCTTTCTAAACGCGCAACATCTCGGCTGGCTGAGCGGCTGGTTGATGGTGGTGCCGAATGCGCTGCTCGCGTTTTACTACGGCGCGAAACGCCGGGCCGACATCGTCTACGCCTCGCAAGTCGGCGACGGCCACATCTGCATCCCGCTATGTCTCGGGTTGAGCGCGCTGCTTCAACCGCTGGCGGTCCCGAAGTTTTTTGAAACGGGCCTCGCGATTTTGATCGGCGCGGCGGTGATTCACGCCGCGTGCATCGGGTTCGGCGGCCGGTTGCCGCGCTGGCTGGGCTGGCCGCTGCTGGCGGGGTATGCGTGGTTTGTGGGCGCGGGATTACTGGGGTAGGGCGGGTTATCCTTAACCCGCCGCTGCGACCCGGCTCATCGGAAAAATTGAGACCAACCGGCGCGTTAGGGATAACGCGCCCTACTTCAACCCACCAGCGGGTCGGCGCGGAATTTTTCGCTCAGCTCGAAAAACGCCGCCTGCGCCTTCAGCCACCGGACGTCGCTGCGGATCTCCTTCATCGATTTGTCGGTGTTGTTGCACACGAGGTAACTCGTTTCGCCGATCTTGATGAGCGCGTCGTAGCGCGGGCCGGCTCCGTCCAGCGTGAAATCGAAATCGCCCACGTCGAAATCCCGGCCGGCGGCGAGTGCGCGCAGCGGCTCGACATCGTCCGCGAGTTGCGCGCGCGAACTCTCCGGGCGCGGCCCGGTATAGGCGAGCACGCCGCCCGATTTCACGCCGAGGCCGAGGATCACCCACTCGTCGAAGACCGGCTTCGCGTAGAGTGCGCGCATGCGTTCGAAGCTGTTTTGAATATGCTGGCGGGCGGTCGCGAGGTCCATGGGCGCGAAAAAGTGGGAAAGCGGCTGGCGTGGCAAGCAGCGGTTCCCGGCCGCGGGTATTTTACCGGGGTTTCAGGTGGAGCGTGAATCGTTTATCCGCCGCCCAGCCGCACGACATCGCCCGAGGCCAGCGACACGGCGCCGCTCGCCCGCTTCGAGGCCGAGTAGGCGATGCGCCCGGCGCGGATCACTTCCACCGCGCGCGCGGCCACCTGCACTTTGGCCGCCGCGCCCGCGCTCACGAGCGTGAGGCCCTGCTGCCACGGCACGCGCACGACGGCGCCGGAAGCGGTGTCGAGAAACGTGATCGTGCCGGCGCGCGCGAGTTTGCCGGCGGCTTTCACGCCATCGGCGGCGACTTCACCGCCGGATCCAAGGGCGGCTCCGGCGACGTGGCCAGTCGTCTTCACGACGGCGACCGTGGTTTTGCCCGCCACCTCGACGCCGGCCACCGCGACATCGCCCACGCCCTTCACCGCCGAGGCCACGAGACAGCCGCCGAGCAGGGAGCAGCACGCCGCGATCAAAATCACTTGCGCCACGCCTCTCTCTCGGGGCGGGCGACTCACTTTTTCACGGCGAAAATCTCGCCGAAGAATCCGCGCAGGTGCGCCCACGAGCGTTGGTCTGCGGCGGCGTTGTAGCCGATGCCCGTGAGCCCGGTCGCCTGCGCGACTTTGTCCGCCTCCGGGTTGGTGAACGCGTGGATCGCACCCGCGTAGCTGATGAACTGGTAGTCGAGCTTGCCCGCGTCGAGCGACTGCTTGAACGCCTCGACCTGCTCCTTCGTCGAGAAGGGATCGACCGCGCCGTGGCAGATGAGAAACTTGGCTTTGTTTTTCGCCGCCGCCTCGGGCGATGCCGGGATGAGCGAGCCGTGAAAACTCACGATGCCGGCCAGCGGTGCGCCGCTGTAGGCCAGCGCCTGGCACACCGCGCCGCCGAAACAGTAGCCGATCGCCGCGACGCGCGCGGGATCGACGAGTCCGCCGGCGGCGAGCAACTGGTCGAGCCCGGCCTGCGCGCGTTCGGCCATGAGTGGCTTGCCGTAAAACTGGCCGGCGAGTTCGTTGGCTTTCTTCGGATCGTTCGCCGTGACGCCCGCGCCATACATGTCCGCCGCGAAGGCCACATAGCCGAGCTGCGCGAGCTGGCGCGCGCGGTTTTTCGCATAGTCGTTGAGGCCCCACCACTCGGGCACGACGAGCACGCCGGGGGCTTTTTTGTCGGAGGAAACTTTCTCGTCGTCATAGGCGAGGAAGCCCTCGAGCTTCACGCCCGCGTGTTCGTAGGCGACGGGCTTGGTGACGATCTTGGCGTGCGCGGCAAATGTCGCCGCAAGACTGGCGAGCAGGAGGAGGAGTTTTTTCATGGGGGCGAAACCGTGCGCGGGCGCGGCCTGGCGTCAAACCACGCGGCCGGTTCTTCGCCGGCCGCGCGTGGCGATGGCTCGCTCAGGCAGAAAATCCGCCGGCGATGTAGCTTTTGAGATGCTCGGCTTCGTTGCGATGCGTCTCGGCCATCCAGCGGGAGATGTCGCCGATGGAGATGAGGCCGCGGAGGCGCCCGTCGTGCACGACCGGAAGATGGCGGCAGCGTTTCTCGGCAAACATCACCATCGTCTCCTCGACGGTGGCTTCGTCGGAAACGGTGATGATGTCCTTGGACATCACATCGGCGACGCGCATGATTTTCGGATCGAGCCCGGCACCGACGACGCGGCGGAGGACATCGCGTTCGGTGAAAATGCCGGCGAGTTCGCCGCCTTCGAGGACGAGCATGCAGCCGATGCGGTGACGGTTCATTTCAGCGACAGTCTCAGCGATGGTGAGGGTCGAGGGGACAGTGTGCAGTGCGGGGCCCTTGCGCTCCAGCAATGCGGATAGCGGAGTATTCATTTCTTTCGGGGGCTGAAGGCGCCGAGGAATTCGGCACCGGGGGTGGCCCGAACCATGGCCTCGTTTCGGCGCCCCGCAAGCCTGCCGATGGGAACTTCGGCCGCGATTTCAAGCACTATGCCTTTGTGCCAAACGGCTGCCAAATGGCCCGGCGCATCAATCAACATGGGAAAAATCATCCTCGTCGTCCTCGGAATTTTAGTCGCCCTGGTGGTCGCCGTGGGCCTGTGGGTAAGCGGTATCTTTAACCGGCTCGTCACCTTGCGGCAGGGCACGGATGCCGCTTGGGCACAGGTGCAAAATGTTTACCAGCGGCGCGCCGATCTCATCCCAAATCTCGTCAACACCGTCTCCGGCGCGGCCAACTTCGAGAAGTCCACGCTCGCCGAAATCGTCGAGGCCCGCGCCTCGGTCGGCCGGGTGACTCTTCCCGCCGGCGGCGCGCCGACCGACCCCGCGCAGTTCGCGCAGTTCGAGAAAGCGCAGGGTCAGCTCGGGTCTGCGCTGTCTCGGTTGCTCGTCGTTTCCGAGCGCTATCCGGATCTCAAAGCCACGGCCGCTTTTCGCGATCTTCAGGCACAACTCGAAGGCACGGAAAATCGCATCAGCGTCGAACGCGGTCGTTTCAACGAAGCCGTGCAGGCCTATAACACCGCGGTGCAGCGCTTCCCCGCCGCGATTTTCGCTGGCATGTTTGGCCACACGCCGCGGCCGTATTTCGCCGCCACCGCGGGCGCTGAGCGTCCGCCTGAGGTGAAATTCGATTTCGGCCAGAAAGCTCCCGCGGCGAAACCATGATTTTTGGCGTCGCACGATCGGGACTTTGGATGCGCCATTGTCGTCGGCGGCGGACGTGGACCTTGGGCGGCGCGATGCTGCTCATCGGTGTGATCGGATTTTTCGGGTCCGCCGGGCTGCGCGCCGCCGAGGTGATTCCTGCCGCACCCCGCGATCATTTCAACGACTACGCCGGCGTCGTCCGCGCCGACATCGGGCACCAGCTCGAGGCTGAGCTGACGCAATTCGAGCGCGACACCTCGAATCAAATCCTCGTCGTGATTTATCCGCACATGCAGTCGAACTCGTCGATCGAGGACTACACGGTGCGGGTATTTCAGGCGTGGGGCGGCGGCCAGAAAGGCCGCAACAACGGCGCGGTGCTTTTTGTGTTCTCGCAGGACCACCGGTTGCGCATTGCCACCGGCTACGGGCTCGAAGGCGCGCTGCCTGACGCTCTCTGCAAACAGATTCTCGAAAACGAAATCACGCCGCGTTTCAAAACTGGTGACTTCACGGGTGGCATGGCCGCCGGCGTGCACGCGATGATGGCGGCTGCACGGGGCGAATATCGCGGCACCGGCCGCACCAACGCTGACGATCAGGGCGGAGCCACCGGAATCAGTTTCGGTTTCGGCGCGTTCATTGCCCTGTTTGTCGTCTTGGGCATCCTCCGCTCGATCTTCCGTCGCAACGTGATCTATGGCCGCGGCGGCCGGAGTTCACCGTGGATCAATACCGGATCGTGGGGCGGGGGCGGCTCGTTCGGCGGTGGTGGGGGAGGAGGAGGCGGAAGTTTTTCCGGCGGCGGTGGCAGCACCGGCGGCGGAGGGGCGAGCGGCAGCTGGTAAACCCATGAACCTTTTTTCCTCCCTGCCCAAGATCGACCACGCGCAAATCACCGCGGCCATCGCGGCGGCGGAACTTCGCACGTCGGGAGAAATCCGCGTCGTCCTGTCGCGCCACAAAGCGCCCGAGCCGATGCTCGCGGCGCAAAAATACTTTCAGCGGCTCGGCATGGAGCGCACCGCCCAGCGCAATGGCGTGCTGTTCTTCGTGGCGCCTCGCTCGCGCACCTTCGCCGTGATCGGCGACGCGGGCGTGCACGAAAAATGCGGCGACGCTTTCTGGAAGGAGCTTACCGCCGCGATGACGGAGCATTTCAAGCGCGGCGATTTCACCGCCGGGATCGTCCATGGGATTGATCGCGCCGGCGCGTTGCTCGCCGAGCATTTTCCGCGGGCAGCGGACGACAACAACGAGTTGTCGGACGCGGTCGAAGAAGTGGACTGACGAGGTCGTCGGAGACCGGCAAGGGGTCGTGACGTTTATTTCAGCAGGAGAACTTTGACCATTTGCACGGCCGCAAGGACGCCCGTGCCCATCGAGAAATACCACAGCCAGCGCTTCTTTACGACGAGGCACACGCCGCCGAGGGCGATGGCGATCTGGAAGATCGTCGTGGCGAGGCCCATCTCGCGACCCCGGTCGGCGGCGAGCGTGGCGGCGGCGCGGGCTTCGTCGCGTTTCGCCTCCAGTTTTTTGGCCTCAATGGTGATGTCTTTCTTTTCCTTCTCATA
Source organism: Opitutia bacterium (assembly GCA_025360615.1). Taxonomy (GTDB): domain Bacteria; phylum Verrucomicrobiota; class Verrucomicrobiia; order Opitutales; family Opitutaceae; genus Tous-C4FEB. The sequence goes on along the minus strand of JANYBX010000357.1, from coordinate 17,023 downwards.
CCGATCGATGCGACTGGTGACGGAGGCGAGCACCTTGGCGTCGGGATTGCCGATGGCGTTGAGCCGGTCGCGCTCCTGCTCGTAGATGCTCTGCTTGATGCCCTTCGCCTGAAAAAAGGCCCACTGGTCGGAGGCCTCGGCCTGGTTAAACGTGGCTTCGTTGAGCTGCTTCATCGTGGCGGACGAGTGGCTGGCGCCGCGCTGGGTGGCGATGGCGGCAAGCACCGCCAGGCAAATCATCGAGAGGGACACGTATTTGGTCCACGCCTCGCGCTTTTCCTTTTCCTTTTGCACTCTGCGGTCGGTTTCGAGGGTGGCGACGAGGCCTTTTAGTTCGTCGAGATGGTCGCTCATGTGGAATTGGGAAAGGTGAGGTAAAAAAATAAATCGGGCGGCTGTCACGCGATTTCCGGTCGAAGCCGCCGAAACCCATCGTCTAAGTCATGTGGTCGGGATCGTTGACCGGAAATGCGGTGAAAACAGTTTGTCGAGCGCGCTGGGGTTTTGCAGCGGAGCGGATTTTTCCGACGTGAGCGGGTTCACGCTGGCGGGCGGCGCGGGAGGGAGCTGGTGACGCGCCGCACTCTCGGTCACGTCCCGCTGGATTCTTCGCTGCGCTCAGAGACGGGCCGGAAAAGAAAAATTCAAGGGCGAGTCCTAATTTCCGTAGTCCTTGACGGGGATCGGTGGGGTCGGGGGCGGCGGAGTGACATCATGCGCGAGCATCACTTCCTTGATCGCGGCAATGGTTTCAAAACTGGGTTTGAAATTTCCGTAACGATGGCCTTCGGCGATGAGCAATGGGGTCCAGCCTTTTTTGTTTTTCTGATTCCAGATTTCAATTTTCGCGCCCTTCGCATCGAGAAACTTCATGACCTTCGGAAAATTTGCGAAGGCCGCGCCGTGCATCGCGGTGTCGCCGAGATTCGAGACGGCATTGATGTCGGCCCCGAGACTGAGGAGGTAGCCGCAGGCTTCGACGGCTTCGAGGTCGGTGCCCGCTTCTTCCTCGACGGAGCGGGTGCCGAGGCCGGCGGCGGCCATGAGTGGCGTGCAACCGTCGATGTTGCGGATGGTCGGGTCGGCGCCGAGTTCGACGAGCAATTTCATGAACGCAGTGTCGGCGGTGTCGGCCGCGAGCATCAGCGGCGTGCAGCCCTTGCGGTTGATGCGACCGCCGGAGGAGGGGCCGCCGGTGAGACGAAGATTAATGTTGGCGCCCTTGGCGACGAGTTTGCGGATCAGCTGTTCGCTGGTGACGCTGCCGTGGTCCTCGGGGATCGGGTCGCCTTCGTCTTCGCCGATGTCAGGTTTGCGAATCCACGACAGCGTGTGCAGCGGGGCGTAGCCGGAGCGGAGATCGTTGGGGTCGGCCCCGAGATCGAGGAGAAGCGAGGCGAGTTCGAAGTGGCCGTTTTCGACGGCGAGCGTGAGCGGGCCCATGCCTTTTTTCAGGAGCTTGTTCACGGTCTTGGCGGGCGCAGCGACGACGTTGACGTCGATGCCGGCTTGGAGAAGCGCGCGCACCACATCGGTGTGACACGCGCGCACGGCGAGGAGCAGCGGCGTAAACCCGGTGTCGAGGGGCGTGCGAAAATCGGCGCCGGCGGCGAGGAGCATTTCGACGACGGCGAGATGGCCATCGGCGGCGGCCCACATGAGCGCGGTCTGGCCGCCGGGGAGCTTGGCATTCACGTCGGCTTTGCGCGCGAGCAGGGCTTTGACGGGGCCGGGGAGGCCGGTGCGCGCTGCGGTCATGAGCGGCGTCTCGCCGCCGCGGAGGGGAGCGTTGGGATCGGCACCGGCGGCGAGGAGGAGCTCGACGAGCGCGCTATCGCCGTTCGTGCACGCGAGGGAGAGCGGGGTGACGCCGTAGCGGTTTGACGCCTTGGGATTCGCACCGGCGGCGAGGAGGAGTTTAGCGGTCGCGAGGTCGTCGTGGTAGGCGGCCCAGTGGAGGGCGGTCATGCCGTCGGCTTGCGCGGCGTTGACGTGGGTGTCGCTGATTAACGTGCGAGCGAAGGCGAAATCCTTTTTTTCGATCGCGTCGGCGAGAGGAGACGGGGCGGCCAACGCAAAGCTGCCAACCGCGAAAAACAAAACGATTCGGTTCATCGGCATCGCTCAGATCGTCACTGGCGAAAACAAATCGCCCATCTTGCCGGTGCTGTCGGCGAACGAATCGATTTTCACGCCGACCTTGTCGAGGAGCGTGAGGTGGAGATTCGCGAGCGGCACGGGCTCGGTGTAGCGGATGTGACGGCCGCCTTTCATGCCGCCGGCCGCGCCGCCGGCGACGAGGACGGGGAGATTGGTGTGATCGTGGATGTTGGGATTGCCGATGCCGCTGCCGTAGAGAATGAGCGAGTGGTCGAGCAGCGAACCGTTGCCGTCGGGCGTGGCCTTGAGGCGCTCGAGGTAGTAGGCGAAGAGCGAGACGTGGAACGCGTTGATCTTCGCCATGCGCGCGATTTTTTCCGGGTCGTTGCCGTGGTGCGAGAGCGGGTGGTGGGGATCGGCGACGCCGGTCTCGGCCACGTAGGTGCGGTTGCTCGTCTCGCGCGCGAGCTGGAAGGTGCAGACGCGCGTGATGTCGCCCTGCATCGCGAGCACTTGGAGATCGAACATCAACCGGGCGTGGTCGGCGTAGGCGGCGGGGACGCCGAGCGGGCGTTCAAGGTCGGTGGGTAATCCACTCGTGGCGACATCGGCCTCGGCTTTCTGGATCCGGCGCTCCACTTCGCGGACGGTGTCGAGATACTCGCTTAAGCGCGCCTGGTCGCGGGGCCCGAGCTCGCGCTTCAGGCTGGCGAGATCCTCGACGACCCAGTCCAGGAGGCTCGCGCGTTTCCGCAGCACGGCGCGGCGCTCGGCGAGGTTTCCGCCCTCGCCGAAGAGCCGCTCGAAGACGATGCGCGGGTGCGCCTCGGAAGGGAGCGGCGTGGTGGGCGAGGACCAGGAGAGATTGTTTTGATAGACGCACGCGTAGCCGTTGTCGCACTGGCCGGTCGTCTGGAGCATGTCCATCGAGAGTTCGAGGGAGGGGAGCTGCGTCTCGCGGCCGATCTGCTGCGCGGCGAGTTGGTCGGCGGAGGTGCCAAGATAGTAGTCGGAACTCTCGGTGTGCTTCGCTTTCGCGGCGCTGAGGAAGGCGGCGTTGGAGGTGGCGTGCGAACCGGGGTAGGCGTTGCGAAGTTCGAGATTGGTGAACGCGGTGACGTGCTCCTTTACAGAGGAGAGCGACTGAAGAATGGGGGAAAGCTCGCCGAGTTTCCCGTCGGTGCCGGGCGGCGTCCAACGTGACTGGTCGCACCCCATCGGCATGAACACATAGCCGAGCCGGCGCACGGGGAGCGCGGCGGTTTTGGTGGCGGCCGTCGCGGCGGGCACCATGGCATCGAGGAGGGGAAGGGCGAGCGTGGCTCCCATGCCGCGCAGAAATGTCCGACGGGGAAGGGCCTTTTTGGTGATGATCATGGGGATTTCCTCATTTGAAACGGGGTGCTGTTGACGATGCCGAGAATCAGGGACGAGAAGCGGAAATTGTCCGCTTGGGCGCGGCGAACGATTTTGCGGATCGCGGGTGCATCGTAAGATTCGACGCCGCGGCCGAGGGCGAACGTGAGGAGTTTTTCGCTGACCGTGCCGGCGAAAAGTTCGGGCCGCTGCAGCAATCCGCGCTCGAGCGCGGCGACGCCGGTGAACGTGCTGCCATCGGGGAGACCACCGGAGGCGTCGATCGGCTTGTGCTCCTCGGCGGTGCGCCAGCGGCCGACGGCATCGAAATTTTCGAGCGCGAAGCCGACGGGGTCCATGATGTCGTGGCAGCTCGCGCAGGAGGGATTCGCGCGATGGGCGGCGAGGCGCTCGCGAATCGGCAGCGCGGCGGAGACGGTGTTGTCGTCCAGCGCGGGCACGTTGGGCGGCGGCGGTGGCGGCGGCTCGCCGACGAGGTTGGCGAGAATCCAGTGGCCGCGAATCACGGGCGAAGTGCGCGTGGCGTAGGACGTGACGGTGAGAATGCTGCCCTGGCGCAGCAGGCCGCCGCGTTCGCGCGCCGGGTCGCCGGCAAACGACACGCGGCGGAAACGGCTGCCGTAGATGTGGGGAATGCCGTAGTGTTTCGCGAGGCGCTCGTTCACGAACGTGTAGTCGGCGCCGAGCAGATCGGTGATGCTGCGGTCTTCGCGCAGGATGCTCTCGAAGAAGAGTTCGGTTTCCTGGCGGAACGCCTGGCGGAGGTTGTCGTCGAAATTGGGAAAAAGCCGCAGATCGGGCGTGATCGAGTCGAGTTTTCGGAGCTGGAGCCACTGGCTCGCGAAGTTCGTGACGAGGCTGCGCGAGCGTTCGTCGGCGAGCATGCGGCGGACTTGTTGCTCGAGCAGCTTTGGCTGGCGCAGGTCGCCGCGCACCGCCGCATCGAGCAACGTGTCGTCGGGCAGGCTGCTCCAGAGAAAGAACGAGAGGCGCGAGGCGAGTTCGAGATCGCCGATGCGGTAAACGCTGCCGGACGCGAGGCCGGCGGGGTCTTCCTCGACGCGAATGAGGAACCGCGGGCTCACGAGGATCGCGCTGAGGGCGCTCTCGATGCCGGCTTCGAAGCCCGCGCCCTCGGCGCTGCCCTCGCGGAAAAACTGCATGGGCTTGCGGAGGTCGTCGTCGTTCACTGGACGACGATAGGCGCGGCGGAGGAGCGGGGTGAGGATGGCGCGAGCGCGGGCCTCGTCGGAGACGGGGGCGGCGGAAGAAATTTTCGCGTCGCCGAAAATCAGGCGGCGGCTCGGGGTGTCACCGGGGCCGGTGGAGTCGAAGGGGCCGGTGATGGAAACTTGGTAGAGCGCGGGCGCGGTGCGCGGATGACGGTGATAATTGAAGCGCGCGATGAACGGCTCGCGCTCGGTCTCGAGCAGTTCGGAGGGTTTTTTTGGGAACGTGACGGCAAGGTCGTGCGGCCCCGCTTTCACCGGCACGCGGAACTTCAGATGGGCGTCGACGCGCTCGGCGTTTTTGTCGGCGCCGGGTGGCTTGACCGTTTCCAGCGCGACGCGCGCGCGGTCGATCAGCACCTCGACCTCGTGCGGTTTCTTGAGGCCTTCGACCTGTTCGTTGCGGTCGCGGGCGAGGCGCACTTGGATTTCGTAGGTGCCATCCCGAGGAAAAATGTAGGGGAACGCCGCACCGCCACGCGTCCCAATCGGCAGGCCCTCGACGTGCTCCTCCTGCGTGACATCGGGCGCGACGCGAAACGTATCCCCGCCGGGCGTCTTGCGTGGCGTGCCGACGGCGAGGCGGGCGATTTTTTGCGCGGCGGAGACGTAGCGGTCGAGCAGCGTGGGCGAGAGCGTGCCCACCGTGACGTTGTCGAAACCGTGGCTTGGCTCGTCGTTGGGCAGGAGCGCGGTGGCGTCGATGTCGAGCGCGAGGAGATCGCGGATGGCGTTCTGATATTCGGTGCGCGTGAGGCGGCGAAACGTGTCGGTGCGACCGGGGTTGGGCTGGTCCGTGGCGGCGCGATCAAGCGAGGAGGCGATGCGCGAAACCAGTTGTTGATAAGTGGCCTCGTCGGGGCGGTCCTCGTCGATGGGAGGCATTTGGCGGTGGCTGAGTTTTTTTAGCACGCGCTCCCAGAGTTCCGGGTCGCTCGCGGGGTGGTTGCCCGCGATGCCATCGAGCACGAGCCCGCCCTTTTTTGAGCCCGAATCGTGGCATTCGAAACAATAGTTTTCGAAGGCTGACGCCGTGGGATTGGCGGGGCGAACGAGCGATGCGCCCGATTCCGCCCCCAGCGCGGAGAGCCCGGCGAGACCGGCCAACAGGCACGTTAGCGCGACCCGCGAAGGCACCGCGGACGCGCCGCGCACCAGCTCAAACGTCGACTCGGGCAAAAGGGGCATGGGGTAACTCGCAACATCGCGACGACAGCACACGGAGGTGGGAGTCGTATCGGGGTGAAAAAAGATGCGTGGGGCTGCTCGAACCGTAAAGAAAATGCCGGCCGCCCCGGCACCGGCTGACCCAGCTCACCGCCGCGGTGACGGAGCATGGGGAGCGGGGCGAGTTCACCGCTGGAGTTTTTTTCAGTCTCGCGACCATGCCGGCGCGGGCTCGCCGAGCATGGCGCGCGGCCCTGCGGTCCACCGACTACCGGCCGCGCGCTTTCTTCAATTTCGCGATGCGCTTTTGCACTTTGCCTTCCTCCTGATGGGCGGCTCCCCGCACCTTGAGCCGGAGATTGCCGACCAGTTGGCCGGCCACCACCTCCACCTTTCCCTTGGCTTGCTTGGCGAGGCCCTTGATTTTGTCGCGTGTGCTTTCCTTCATGATGGGTGGGCGGGTTATGAGATAATGTTGCCGGTGCGAATTAACCGACCAAGCGCGAGGACGCCGGTTCCCGGTTCGAGTTTGGCGAGCTTTGCCTCCGTTGACAGCCGGCTCTGTCGCTACGCCGTCATCACATGGCCACGGTTCAGATCGAAAAGACCGGACGCGGGCTGCTCATTCTCGATCCGAAAACGGAAGCGAAACGAGTCAAGGCGCTCGCCAAACTCTATGGTGCGTGCCCGGACTTTCCGTCGGTCGAACAGCTGCGGCTGTCTGAGCAGTGATCTATCTGCCCGACACGAATGTATTTTCGCGTTACCTCCGCGGAGAAGACGAGCGGGTGAGGGAGAAGCCGGAGGAGAACTTGCGCTTCTGCCGGCTTTCTTCGGACGTGTTGTCCGAGCTGGAATACGGTGCGGCCAAGCGGCAGGGCTAGGATTCGTGCGGGCGTGGGTTGAAGTGGCCGAACTGAAAAAAGCCGAACGCATGGCCCCATTGCGCGGGATATTTCGCTTTGGAGTGGGTCAGGCGATTTTCGGCCGGCACCACGCCTCGGGAATCATCTGGTCCTCATCCCACCGCTTAAATCCGTTTTCCACCGTGGAGAGCACACCGTTCTCACCGGTGGGAAACGGAATTCCTTCTCCTCACTTTCGCTCCCGAAACCTCATGCCCACCGTCAAAAAAACGTCTCATCCCGTCGTTCAGGAATTGATCGGCCTCATCGCCAAAAATCACTGGGAGAAAGATTTTCAAACGGCGATCAAGCGCGCGCATGACAAAAACGTGCCGCTGCTGAAGGACATCACGGACCTCGCCCAGTATCTCGATTGGATCAACCGCTTCCTCTATTGGGTGCCCTCGGAGAATTTCCCGGGCAAGAGCATCTACGATCACCTGTGCGCATTCTATTTCATCGTCGATCAGGAGCCGGTCCTCTCGCTGCAAAACAAGGTCGTCCCCCACGACAAGGCCCAGCCATTGACGACCTTTTCCCAATGGCTCGTGACCTACGCGAACGCCATGGGCGCTTTTCTTGATACGCCGGAATCGCTCACGCCCGAGTCGGAGAAATCGTTCTACGATTCTCCCAACTACAACATGCGCGAGTATCTCCGGCCCCATGGCGGCTGGAAATCTTTCAATCAGATTTTCGCGCGCCTCCCCAAGCCGGGCTATCGCCCCGTCGCCGCCATCGCGGATCAAACGGTGGTGGTTTCACCCGCCGATTCCACCTTCGCCGGGCAATGGGAAATCCGGCCTGACTCCCACGTGACGGTCAAAAACCTGCACTGGAAAATCAGCGAACTTCTCGAAGGCAGCCCCTACAAGGATCGCTTCATGGGCGGTCTTTTCATGCACGCTTTTCTCAGCCCCACCGACTACCACCGGCAGCACGCCCCGGTCGGCGGCCGGGTCCTCGAAGCCCGCGTGATTCCCGGCCAGGTTTATTTGGAGGTGGAAGCGGTGCCTGACGGGGCAGGCGGGCATACGCTGCACCCGCGGAGAAATTTCGACGCCCCGGACAACGCGGGCTATCAGTTCGCGCAAGCCCGCGGTTTGATCGTGCTGGAAACTCCCATCGGGCTCGTCGCCGTGCTGCCCATCGGGATGTGTCAGGTATCCTCGGTCATCCTAACCGCCGAAGTCGGCGTGACCGTGCGCAAAGGCGAGGAGCTTTCCTATTTTCAATTCGGCGGCTCCGATATCATCGTCCTCTTCGAAGCCGCGTCGAACGTGAGCTTCACCGCGCAGCCCAACGTTCATCACAAGATGGGCACGCGCATCGCGCAGGCGTATCCGGTGGTTTAAGCGGAACGAATCCGTTCTTCACGGGCGAAAATGCTCCTGAGAGCCGTGAATCTCAGCGCGAAAACAGCTTGTCGAGCGCGCTGAGGTTTTTGAGCGGGGTGGATTTTTTTTCCGAGGTGAGAGGCATCACGTTGACCGGAAGTTTGGCGGCGGCGGGGTCGCTCTTGGGAACGGCTTTCGTCGCTGGCGTGGCGTGGGTGCGCGGAGCGGAGTGCAACTCGGCGAGGGCGCGGTCGAGTTTCACGGTGGACACCGGCTCGGCGGTGCCGAGTTCCTGCGCGAAGAGGCTCACGCGGAATTCCTCGACGAGCCAGCGGAAGGGGGTGGCGGCTGATGCGGCAGTGGCGTCGGTGTTTTTTGGAGGGAGCGTGCCGGCAGTGGCTGCAGCGTCTTTGCGGGGTGGGGGCACCCCGCCTCCAAGAGGAGAGGAGCGTTTGGCGGCGGCTAGGTAGGGCGCGAGTTGCGCGGCGCGCTCGGCGTCTTTCGCGGGATTTTGCCGGGCGCGGTCGGCGCGGAGTTTCATCGCTTTCAGATAGCGGGGGAAATGCGCGAGCTGGCCGTAGGGCGTCGTGCGCAGAAAATCCGGAGGCAGGAGCGCGGCGAGATCGGGGCCCTGGCCGGAGTAAGGCTTCGGATACACGAGCAAATCCTGACGCAGGCCGAGGATTTCGCGGAGGAGATCGGTGAGACGCGGGACGATGCCGCGGAGATCGGTTTTGGATTTTTCGAGCGCGGTGGTGAAGGCAGTGGCGGTGAGGTAGGGCGGATTATCCCTAACCCGCCGCTGCGATTCGGGACTGTCGGAAGAGCCGAGCGCCACCGGCGCGTTAGGGATAACGCGCCCTACCTCGATCCGTTGGGCGTCGCACACCCAGCGGCGGATCGAGGCGAAGGCTTGCGCTTGCAGCTCCGCCAGCGGCGCGAGCGTGGCGGTCAACGCTCCGAGTTCGCGCAGGCCGCGGAGATCGCGCTCGAGCCAGGTGAGCTCGTGGCTGAGCTGCCGCTCCAACAACAGCGCGAGGCCGGCGCGCGTGGCGGTGGCGGCTTCCTCGGGCGTTTTGGCGAGACGCAGCGAGATGCCTTCCTTCTCCGCCACCAGCGCGGGAAACGCGTGCGCGGGCACGCCGGCTTGCTCGCTCACGAGCACGCGCTCGGGGATATCGCCGAAAGTCCACGCGGTCTGCGGCGGTTTCTCCCATTGGGCGCGGGCGCGGCGCCACGCTTCGGGTTCCACGCGGGCCACGGCGGCGCTGGCTTCGCGCTGGCGGGTGCCGAGCGCGCTGCGAATCTCGGAGAATTCGCGGCTCGCGCAGAGTTCGCGGTGCGCGTCGTCGATCACGCGGATGCGCACCCGGAGATGATCCGGCAGTGGTTTGTCGGCCCAGAGCGCGGGCTCGACGGCGACGCGGAAACGCTCGCGCAACTGCGCGGCCAGCGCCTCGAGCAAGGTCTCGCGCCGGTCGGTGAGCCGGTCGCGCGCGGCGACTTGGGCGGCGACGCTTTTGGCGGTTTCGGCGAGCGGCACGAAGAGGCGGCGCAGCTCCTTCGGCACGGATTTCAGGTAGTGTTCGACCTTGGCTTCGAGGTGGCCGGGCACGGCCCAGTCGAGCGCGGCGGGCGTGAGCGTCTCGGCTTCGCGCACGCTGACGTCGAGCGTGACGCCATCGTCGGCCTGGCCGGGCTTGTAGGCGTAGTTGAGCGGGAGGGCGGAGTTGGCGAGCGGGAGTTCGGCGGGAAACGCGGCGGGGTCGACGAGATCGGTGTCAGGGGCGCGGAGGTCTTCCGGCTCCATCATGAGGAATTTCGGATCGTGCGCGCGGCGTTCGCGGACGAGATCGACGAGTTCGGCGACGGCGGAGATGCCGATGGCTGGCGGTGTTTTTGGAGGCGGGGTGCCCTCACCCCGCGGCGACGTGATCTTGTGAGCGACGCGAATGCGGGGTGGGTGCCCCCCAATGCTGTCCCATTATAAGTCTTTGAGTAATAGCTGTTGCGTTGCTGATGAGGACGACGCGCTTGTAGTGGATTCTGCAAACAGCTCCGCCACAGGATTTTTTGAAATCGCATGAAGCGACAGGACTTGGACAAACGTCGTCAGATTTGCAGTGATGCCGAGTTGTTTGCGGGTGATGGCCATGGCGAAGTAGGTGCAGAGCGAAGCCCACAATTGCAGGCGCACCGCGTTGGCCGTGGTGCCGTAAAAAGTGCGGATGCGCAGGCCATGTTTGAGCCAGCGAAAGAACAGCTCGATCTGCCAGCGGTGGCGGTAGAGTTCGGCCACGATCGCGGCGCTGACCTGCCACTGATTGGTCCAGAAAGCGAGACGGCGGGAGTGCTTGAAGTCGTAGAGGCTGACGCGACGCAGCAGGCCGGGCCAGTGCTTCGGGGCGTCGGTCCCATTGAGGCGGATCGACTGGTCGGAGCGCAGGTTGGTGGAGCGATCCACCGGCCGGGAGGCGGCGACGTAGTAACGCACGTCGGGCCGGTCCCGAATGACAAAGAAAGCGCCCGCCTCGGCGATGCGACGCAGGCGCTTAAAGTCAATATAGCCCCGATCCATAATATAGAACGCACCGGGCTCGATCGGCAGCTCGTCCAACCAGCAGACATCGCCGGAAGCGGCGGGCGTAATGTTGACAAAGGCGGGAATCGGGCCGCGCAGGTCCAGGGCCGCGTGCAATTTTACCGCCGCGTCGGTGCCAGTCCAGTTGGCCCAAGGGCAAAGCGCGAAACTCAGATCGATCAAGGTGGAGTCCACCGCGATGACGGGCACGTCCAGATCGAGCGCGTTGGGTTCGTCGCCATAAAGCCCCCGGACCTTGGGCAGGAGTTTGCGCGCCAAATGCTCCCACGGTCGCCAATCGCGCTGCTCGTTGGCACGCGCCAAGGCGCTGCGGGTGATCTTGGCGCGAAAGCCCATGTGATACGCCAGGCCGGCCTGCGCTTGGAGGCACGCTTCGATGTCGCGCAGGCTCTCGCGAAAGGTCATCTGCGCGAAGCTCAGCGTCAGAAAATGATCCCACGGCGAGAGGGCATCGCTCCTCGGGGACGGCACATCGCACGAGCTGTAAGCACGCTGAAACTCCCAATGAGGAATGCGCGCCATCACTTGGCTGAAGACGGTCTGGCCGATGTTCATCCGGCTCAGACCCGAAAAACTCCGTTCGCTGCTCAAATCGTGAGCAGCTCGGCAACGACACAAAACCCTCCTCGAATGTCCCTTGTGTTTTTGTCGACCTCGCTAAGTGGGACAGCATTGGGGGGCACCCCGCCTCCAATTCGATCCATTGCCGGTGCGGGAAAAATAACGAAAAAGTTCCCTTAGAGCGTCGTGCGGTCTCGCACGTCTCATTGGTGAGTCAGTTTTTGTTCACCCCGTTTTTTCTTGGGATGGCTTTGCCGTCCCTTTGCCAGACCACACCCAACCCCAGACCCATGCACCACCACCGTTATCGAATTCTCCTGTCCGCCTTGCTAGCCGCCGGCTGCGTTTCACTCGGCCGCGCGCAGTCCGCGCCCACCAATACCACCGCTTCCGCCGCGAACGAAGAAGCGACCAAGCTGCCCGAGTTCAAAGTCTCCTCGGAAAAGGATACCAGCTTCATCGGCAAGCAGGCGTTGAGCACGACGCGCATCGGCGTCGATCTCGGCGACCTCGCGCAATCCGTGGTCGTCCTGAACAAGCTCTTCCTCGACAGCGCGAGCCCGACCATCATGGCGAAGTCGCTCAACTACGTGGGCGGTGCGCAGACCGGAACCATCTCGTGGTCGGTTGACCGCTACATGATTCGCGGTTTCGTCGGCGAAGGCGATTTCATCGACGGCTTTCGCACGCAGACGGACAAGAATACCGATCTGAACATCGTCGACCACGTCGAGATCATCAAGGGCCCCGCGGCCATCTTCATCGCGAATCAGGCGAACACCGTCGGCGGCGTGATCAACAAGGTTTCCAAGAACCCGACCTCCTACAACGTGGGCACGCTCACGCTGCAAGTCGGCCGCTGGGATGCGAACCGCGCCGACCTCGACATCGGCGGCCCGATCACGGCCGACAAGAAGTTTGCCTATCGTTTCCTCCTCTCCGGCCAGGACTCCAAAGGCTACTTCGACCACACCTATGAAAAACGCACGGCGATCCTGCCGATGCTAAGCTATGATTTCAGCAAGGACACGCAGGTGTGGCTGAAATTCGAAGCCTTCAACAGCCACTACTCCTCCTATAACGGCCTCCCGCTCGACGGCCGCACGAACACGGTGGTCAACGTCCCCTACAATACGAATTTCGATGGCGAAGACCGCCCGAACAACTGGCGCACCGACTCGTATTATCGGCTGTGGGGCCAGTTCACCACGCGTCCGGCCGACTGGGTCGCGATCCGGTTCGCGGCCTTTGATTCGAAGGACACGCAGCGCCGCGTGGAGTCCATCCTCGGCACGGTCAACACCACGCAGGTCGTCAACGGCGTGAACGTCTCCGTCCCGGGCTACCAGATTCCCGCCAGCTACACGCCGGGCACGAAATACAACCGCGCTACCACCGCGATCAACGGCGACTACCAGCCGCGTCGCGAACTGCAGCACGACTACGTCTTCAGTTTCAGCACCGGCCCGGCCAGCCACAAGCTCCTCGTCGGCGGCGTGCTCGTCGATTATCCGCAGGACACGAAGACCTACAGCAGCGGCGGCAACAGCGCGGCGTCGAGCAGCCAGATCGATCCGTTGAACCCGCAATTCCCGGGTGTGGTGAGCGTCGCATTCAGCCAGCCGCCAGTCACGTTTAACCACATCACGCAAAACTTCGCGAAGCTCTTCGCCCTCGAGACGGCGAATTTTTTCAGCAACCGCGTGATCGCGAACGTCGGTGTTTCGCGCAGCCGCTATGAGAGCTCCCGCCTGCAGAACAACTACATCCAGGCCGGCTCGCCCAACGTGAATGCGGGCACCGCGGTGGCCGGCGCGGCGGCGGATAGCAACGTGTTTCCCAATTCGGTCGCCTACAAAAACCTCGTGCAATACGGCCTCCTCGTGAAGCCACTCCCGAACATCTCGGTGTTCTACGGCAGCTCGAAAAATTTCGCGTTCAACGGCTTTGGCACCACGCCCGCGGGCGTCGGTGGATTGCTGCCGCCCTCCGAAGGCCAGCAAAAGGAAACCGGCGTGAAGACCACGTGGCTCGGCGGCCGACTCACGTTCAACGCGGCCTACTTCGAAGTCTCGCAGTTCAACAACACCGTCCCGGCCTTCCCGCAGACGAATCCGCCGTCCGTCGTCGTCGTCGGCGGCCAGACATCGCGCGGCTTCGACGGCGACTTCACGTTCTCGGTGGACAAGAATTGGGATCTCATCGGCTCGTTCGCGCATTTCAAAGCCCACATCGAGCTCGCCTCGCCGTGGAACCAGATCGTGCAGCCCGGCGACGGCCAGGTGCACAAGACGATCCCGGTTAATAACGTCGCCGAACAGACCATGGCGCTGTGGGCGCGCTACAAGTTCACGGACGCGACGTTCAAGGGTTTGTCCGCGAGTCTCGGCACCAGCTACCTCGGCAAGCGCTCGATCAACGACAACTCCGGCAGCCAGGTTTTCTACGGCTATCTGCCCGCTCGCACGCTCCTCGACCTCAGCCTGAGCTACGCGACGAAGGCGATCACCTATCAGCTCAACGTCGATAATCTCCTCAACAAAAAATACATCTTCGCCTCGCGCAGCGCGCTGGTGCAGGTGCCCGGACTGCCGACGAACGTGCGCTTTTCGGTGACTTATAAATTCTGGTGAGTGAGTAGGTGCTTCATCGAATAAGTCGGAACCCGTTCGTTCTGACTTGGGCCCGCCTCGCTGCAACCGAGGCGGGCTTTTTTGCGTCCGTCTAAAACGACCGCGACCGGTTGAAAGCGAAAACCGGGGCAATGCATCCTTGTCACTGCGTTTTGCGGCATCCTAAGGTGCGGTCCGACTACCCGCGAGCCGCCGAGTGCGTGCTCGGTTATGACCAACCCCCTCCGTAATTTTCGGGCTCCGACCATGGGGCTGCTATGGTGCCGCTGGGCGATCACCGTGCTTTGCCTGAGCGGCGGCGCGGCCACGCTGACCCACGCGCTGGAGCCGGAAAAGAAAGCGTTTGAGGTGCCCGCTGGCGAGGCCCTCGCGACGCTCAAGCAGTTTTCCGCCCAGGCCGGGGGCCGGCTGCTTTATTCGGCGGATGCGGTGGAAAACGTGAAAACCAACGCGGTGAAAGGCGACGTGACTCCGCGGGCGGCGCTCGACCGCATGCTCGCCGGCTCCGGCCTGGAAGTGACGCAGGATGAGCGCAGCGGCGCGCTCGCGATCCGGCGCAAATCACCGGAAGCGCGCCCGGCCAAGGCGCGAAAAACGCCGGCCGAGCCGACCCCGGCGAGCGACGAGACGCTGCGACTCCCGGCGTTCACCATCCGCTCGGAAAAAGACGTGAGCTACGTCGGCCGGCAGGCGATGAGCACCACGCGCACCGGCGTGGAACTGGCCGACCTGCCGCAATCGGTGCGCGTGTTGAACAAAATCTTTCTCGACGACGTTAACCCCACGATTCTCGCCAAGGCGCTGAACTACGTCGGCGGCGCGCAATCCGGCACGATCAACTGGTCGGTGGACCGCTACATGATTCGCGGCTTCGTGGGCGAGGGCGACTACGTGGACGGGTTTCGCACGCAGACCGACCGCAACACGGATTTCAACCTCATCGACCGCGTGGAGATCATCAAGGGCCCGTCGGCGATTTTCATCGCGAACCAAGCCGCGACCGTCGGTGGGGTGATCAACAAAATCTCCAAGAGCCCCACCGATTATCACGTCGGCAGCATCACGGTGCAGGCGGGCCGCTGGGATGGGAATCGCGCCGACATCGATGTCGGCGGGCCGTTCGCCCCGGGTGGGAAACTGCTCTGGCGCCTGCTGCTCGCGGGGCAGGATTCGCAGGGCTACCACGATCTCACCTACGAGAAGCGCACCTCGATCCTGCCGATGCTTGCCTACAAGTTCAGCGCGGAGACGGAGGCCTGGGTGAAGTTCGAAACCTTCCACAGCCACTACTCGGCCTACAACGGCATCCCGCTCGACGGTCGCACGAACCGCCCCGCTGCCGTGCCGGCGAGCACCAACTTCAACGAAGACACGCCGCAGAACTGGCGCACCGACCGGTTCACGCGCCTCTGGGGCCAGTTCACGACCCGGCCCGCCGATTTTCTCGCGATCCGCTTCGCGGCCTTCGACTCCCGCGATACGCAACGCCGCGTCGAATCCGTGCTCAGTCCCTCCGGCGCGACGATCCCCACCGTGCAGGCCGACGGTTCGCTGGCCTTCGCGCCCTTCGCGCAATACGTGATTCCCCCGACCTACGTCGCGGGCCAGCTCATCCCGCGCACCGTCACCGCGATCAACGGCGACTCCCAGCCGCGCCGCGAACTGCAGCACGACTACGTCTTCAGTTTCAACACCGGCCCGGCGAACCACACGCTGCTCCTCGGCGCGGACTACATCGACTACCCGCAGACGACGCAGACGTATTCCAGCAGCGCCAACAGCACCGCCGTCACGAGTGCCATCGATCCGTTTCGGCTGGCTCACCCCGGCACGGCCTCGGTCAATTTCAACCAGCCGCCGGCGAACGTGACCAACCGTGCACAGGCGTTTGGGAAACTCTACGCGCTCGAAACCGCGAGCTGGCTGAAGCACCGGCTCATCGTGAGCCTCGGTGCCACGCGCACCCGCTTCGCGCTCGCGACCACCTCGGCGACTTACAATCAAAACACCGGCATCGCCGCCGCACCCGTCATCGTGCCGGAAACCGTGCTCTACAAAAACCTCGTGCAATACGGCGTCGTCGTGAAGCCGCTGCCGAACGTCTCGGTCTTCTACGGCTACAACGAAAATTTCTCCGCCAACCCGATTCAGTTCGGCCAGTTTCTCCCCGCGCAGGAAGGCGCTCAGAAGGAGATTGGCTTCAAATCCGACGGGCTCGACGGACGCGTCAGCGTCTCGGTCAGCCACTTCGAGGTGACGCAATTTAACAATAGCGTGCCCGCCTATCCGCAGACGACACCGCCCTCGCAAGTGCTCGTGCCCGGCACCGTTTCGCGCGGCTGGGACGGGGATTTTACCCTCTCGCTGAGCAAGCACCTCGACATGCTCGGCTCCTTCGCGTGGATCGAGGCGCACGTGCCGCTGCCCGCGCCCTGGAATCTCGCCCCGCAGCCCTACGATGGGAAGATCTACAAAAATCTCCCGGTCAACAACGTCTCCCAGCGCAATTTCGCCGCGTGGACGCGCTACAAGTTTATCGATGCCACCTTCAAGGGACTCGCGGTCGGCGTAGGCGTGAGCTACCTCGCCAAGCGCGCCATCACCGACAACGGCAACATGATCTTCTACGGCTACATCCCGGGCCGCACGGTGGTCGACGCGACGATCAACTACGAAACCGCGCGCTGCAAATACCAGCTCAACGTGGATAACGTTTTCAACCGCGGCTACATTTACGCCTCGCGCAGCAACCAGGTGATCATTCCCGGTTCGCCGACGAATTTGCGCGCTTCGCTTACCTATAAATTTTAGCCAGCGTCGGAGGAAATGCGACACAGGTGGGCAATCTTCGCAGCGTGGCTCGGGGGCGCGGTGGCGTTCGCCGCGTCGGAGCCGAAGCCCGGCGAGGTGACGGTGATGCCCGCGTTCGAGGTGGCCAGCCTCAACACGGAATTCGACGGATGGATCAAAGTGCGTTCGCCGCACTTCATCATTTATACTGATGGCGGCACGAAGGCGGCGCGCGTGACGCTGCGCGAGGCGGAAGCGGGCCGGTGCGCCGAGGAGAAATTTTTCGGACGGAAAATGCTCCGCGCCGAACCGGCGATTTTGG
>JANYBX010000295.1 GCA_025360615.1 Opitutia bacterium | reverse complement strand
CCGTGGCCGTAGCGGGCGCGGAGAAACATCAGCGGCCCCAGCGCGCCGCTCTCGAAGAGCGCGCGGGCTTTCTGGAGCGCGGGATGGAAACGGTGGTTATAGCCGATGCGCACACGCGCGCCGGTTTTTTGCGCGGCGGCTTGGATCTCCTCAAGCTGTGTGGCGCAGAGCGCGCCGGGTTTTTCAACGAGCACGTGCTTGCCCGCGCGGACGGCGTCGAGGGCAACGGGAGCGAGGACGGAGTTGAGTGTGGCGACGATGACGGCGTCGAGCGACGCATCGGCGAGGGCGATTTTATAGTCGGTGATGGCTTGGCAGCCGGGAGCGAGTTTGGCAGCGTCGGCCGCGCGGCCGGCGTCGAGATCGCACGTGTAGATGAGTTGCGCGGACTTCAGGGCCGCAGCGCGTTTTTTCCCGATGAGCCCGCAGCCGATGATCGCGAAGCGGAGCGGGGTTTGAGACTTGTCACCCATAAACGGCGAGCCTCTGCTAACGCCCAATGTTCAAGCAAGAGTTAATCCTGCGCCTGCTGCGCTTCGGTCTCGTGGGTGGTGGAGTCACGCTGGTTTTCATGGGGCTGAACTGGTGGTTCGCGCCCAAACTCGGAGCGGACATGGCCTATCTCGCGGCCTATCCGCTGGCGGTGGCGCTGCATTTTTGCCTCAACAAATGGTGGACGTTTGGCGATCAGGGCGCGGTGAAAAAACGGCAGGCCGCGGAGTATCTCGCGATGATGCTGGTGGCGTTTCTCATCCAGACGGCGGTGTTCAAGGCGCTGACGCATTTCACCACGATCGCTCCGTGGCTGGCCTCGGGTATCGCAACGGTCGCGCAGATGGCGCTGGCGTTTTTGGTGATGCAGAAACGGGTTTTTGCTCCGGCCGCGTGACACGATCCGACGGTATCGAGTAATCGCTTGCCACTCCTTGAGCTTTTCCTTCCTCGTAACCGTTCTTCTCACGCACGCATGAACGGCATCTGCATCGTCGGCTATGGTTATTGGGGACCGAAGCTGGTCCGCAATTTCCTCGCGACCTCTGGCGGCCGGCCGGTGGCGGTGTGCGATGACAGCGAAGACCGCCTGAGCCGCGCCCGGAAAGATTTTCCGAGCGTGAAGACGTTCGCGAGTTTCGAGGCCGTGCTCGCCGACCCGACCTTCGACGCGGTCGCTCTGGCGACGCCGGTCTCGACGCACTATCCGCTGGCGAAATGCGCGCTCGAAGCGGGGCGTCACGTGCTAGTGGAAAAACCGATCACGCATTCCCTCACGACCGCCCGCGAACTCATCGAGCTGGCCGCGCGCCAGCGCCGCGTGCTGATGGTCGATCACACGTTTGTCTATCACCCGGCGGTGCGGAAAATCAAAGCGCTCGTCGACGCCGGCGACCTAGGCCAGCTCCGCTACATCGACTCGACGCGGATCAACCTCGGGCTTTTCCAGCATGATGTGAACGTGCTCTGGGATCTCGCGGTGCACGATCTCTCCATCGTGAACTTTCTCACCGCCGAGCGGCCACTGGCGGTGAGCGCCGTCGCCACCGCGCACACGCCGGGCGCACCGGAAAACATCGGCTTCATCACGCTCCGCTACGCCTCGGGCCTCGTCGTTCACTTAAACTGCTCGTGGGTTTCGCCGGTGAAAATCCGCCACATTCTGATCGGCGGCGACAAGCGGATGATTCTCTACAACGACCTCGACGCGAACGAGCCGATCAAGGTTTACGACTCCGGCTACCAGGCGCGCACCGACGAGGATCGCAGCCGGCTGCTCTTTGACTACCGCGTGGGCGACGTTTACTCGCCGAAGATTCCCGGCGGTGAGGCGCTCGCCGCGCTCGCCGCGGACTTTGTGCGTGCGGCGACAGAAGGAACGGAACCGCTTTCCAGCGGACGCTTCGGCGCGGATGTCGTGGCGATTTTGGAAGCGGCGCAGCGTTCGGTCGGATTGCGCGGCCAAGAGGTTTCGCTCGCATGAGTTTTACGGTGCTCAACGAGGACAGCCCGCGCCGCTCGCTCGTGAACGTGCGCGTGGGCGAGGGCGTGAAGATTTTTAATTTCGTCAACGCCTACGGCTGCGAGATCGGCGCCGGCACGAAGGTCGGCACGTTCGTCGAGATTCAGAAAAACGCGCGCATCGGCCGGAACTGCAAAATCTCCAGCCACAGTTTTATCTGCGAAGGCGTGGAGATCGGCGACGAGGTTTTCATCGGGCACAACGTCTCCTTCATCAACGACAAGTTCCCTCGCGCCGCCAACCCCGACGGTTCGATGCAAACCGAGGCCGACTGGAAAGTCGTCACCACGCGGGTCGGCAACCGGGCGTCGATTGGCACGAGCGCCACGATCCTCTGCGGCCTGACGATTGGCGAAGGCGCGATCATCGGTGCAGGCAGTGTGGTCACGAAGGATGTGCCGGCCGGCGCGACGGTCGCGGGGAATCCGGCGCGGGTGATCGAGCGCGGGGCGGCTCAGTAACTTTGTCCGGCAATAAAAATGAAACTACGTCGCAAAGGCGTCGAAATCCGTTCTTCGACGAGATTCGTGGTAGTGCTTTACGTCATCTCTACATTGCTAATTTTTGTCAGCTATTGGCTC
>JANYBX010000247.1 GCA_025360615.1 Opitutia bacterium | reverse complement strand
GTTTCGAATTCGCATGGAAGCCCTACCGTTTCCTCCTCGAGATTTCCCACGATGGCCAGGCGTGGCAACCGCTGGCCGATCACCGCGCGGCACCCCTCTCTGGCTCGCCCATCATCATCGCTGCACCGGCCGAGGCGCGTTACCTGCGGCTCCTGTTTCCTGACGATCTCACTGGCTCCGACCTGTCTCTCTTCGAGTGGACCATCCTTTGATCCTCCCCGTGCATTTCCCGCGCCTCCTCCTGCTCACCGCGGTCCTCTTGCTCCCGCTTGCCACGCACGCCGCCGACCCGCTCGCGTGGACCAACCCCATCGTCAAACAACGCGCCGACCCGCACGTCTACCTGCACACCGACGGCTACTACTACTTCATGGGCACCGTGCCCGAATATGACCGGCTCGAACTCCGGCGTGCCAAAACTCTCGGAGAACTCGCCACCGCCGAGGCGAAAACGATCTGGCGCAAACACGCCACCGGCGAGATGGGCGCGCACATCTGGGCGCCCGAGATTCATTTCATCGGCGGCAAATGGTATGTCTATTTCGCCGCCGGCGGTGCCCGGGCCGTGTGGGAAATCCGCCTCTACGTCCTCGAAAATTCCTCCGCCAACCCGCTCGAAGGCGAGTGGATCGAGCGCGGCCAGTTGAAGACCGGCTGGGAATCCTTCGCCCTCGACGCCACCACGTTTGAACTTCGCGGCACGCGCTACCTCCTCTGGACGCAGCGCGAGGAGAAAAGCAAGGGCACCAATCTCTATCTCGCCAAGATGGACACGCCCCTCTCGATCACCGGCCCGCACACCCTGCTCTCCCAGCCCGATCTCCCGTGGGAACAGTGGAAATACTGGGTCAACGAAGGCCCCGCGTTTCTCCATAAAAACGGCCGCGTCTTCATCTCCTACTCCGCCAGCGCGACCGACGCCCACTACTGCCTGGGTCTGATCACCGCCGACGAAAACGCCGACCTCCTCGACCCGAAATCGTGGGCGAAATCCCCGACGCCCGTCTTCACGACCAACGAAGCCACCGGCCAGTTCGGTCCCGGCCACAATTGTTTCACGACCTCGCCCGATGGCAAAACCGACATCCTCGTCTATCACGCGCGCACTTATCGCGACATCGCCGGCGACCCGCTCCACGATCCCAACCGTCACGCTCGCGCCCAGATTCTCCACTGGCACGCCGACGGCACACCCGACTTCGGCGTCCCCGTCGTCGACGGTCCGACCGCTCGCTAAAAATCCCGTTCCCTCCCATGCCTCTTACCCGCCGCTCCCTGGCCCTTCTCATCGTGTTCACGCTCGCGCTCCCCGCGCGCGCCGAATCCCCCACCCCCGCCGCCCGCGCTACCTACAATTTTAATCCCGGCTGGAAACTTTTCGTCGGCGACCCCGCCGGTGCCGAGGCGCCTGCCTTCGACGACGCCACGTGGAAATCCGTCACGCTCCCCCACGCTTGGAACGAGGACGAAGCCTTCCAGAAAGACATCAAGGATCTCTCCACCGGCATCGCGTGGTATCGCAAAACCTTCCGCCTCCCCGCTGGCGCCGCCGGCCAGAAAGTGTTTCTCGAGTTCGAAGGCGTGCGCCAGGCCGGCGAGTTTTTCCTCAACGGCAAACCGCTCGGCCGCCACGAAAACGGCATCAGCGCCTGCGGCCTCGACGTCACCGATTTCGTCCTGCCCCCACCCGCCATCAACGTCCTCGCCGTCCGCACCGACAACAACTGGGACTACCGCGAAAAAGCCACGAACCAGCGCTTCCAGTGGTCCGATAAAAATTTCAACGCCAACTATGGCGGCCTCTCCAAAAACGTCCGCCTCCACCTCGCCGACCGGCTCTACCAGACGCTCCCGCTCTACTCGAATCTGGGCACGATCGGCGTCTACGTTTACGCGCAGGATTTCGACATCTCCCGCCACACCGCGACGATCACCGCCGAGTCGCAGGTGCGCAACGAGCACCCCGAGCCCCGCACCTTCGGCTACGAGGTCACGCTCGCCGATCTCGACGGCAAGGTCGTGAAAAAATTCTCCGGCGAAAAACTCACGCTCGCTCCCGGCGCCACCGGCGTGGCGAAAGCCTCCGCCCGCGCCGACGGCCTGAATTTCTGGAGCTGGGGCTACGGTTATCTCTACACCGTCACGACCACGCTCACCGTCGACGGCCGCGCCATCGACTCGGTCGCCACCCGCACCGGTTTCCGCCAGACCGAGTTCGCCCGCGGCATGATCACGCTCAACGGCCGCGTCATCCAGATGCACGGCTACGCCCAGCGCACCTCGAACGAGTGGCCCGCCATCGGCCTCTCCGTGCCGCCGTGGCTCAGCGATTTCAGCAACCGCCTCATGGTCGAGAGCGGCGGCAATCTCGTTCGCTGGATGCACATCACGCCGTGGAAACAAGACGTCGAATCCTGCGATCGCGTTGGCCTCATCCAGGCGATGCCCGCCGGCGACGCCGAGAAAGACGCCACCGGACGCCAGTGGGAACAGCGCACCGAGGTCATGCGCGACGGCATCATCTACAATCGCAACAACCCCAGCATCCTCTTCTACGAGTGCGGCAACAACGGCATCGCCCCCGACCACATGGCGCAGATGAAAGCCATCCGCGACCAATTCGATCCGCACGGCGGCCGCGCCATCGGCTCGCGCGACATGCTCGGCAGCCGCACCGCCGAATACGGCGGCGAGATGCTCTACATCAACAAGAGCGCCCGCACCCCGTTCTGGCAGATGGAATATTCCCGCGACGAAGGCCTGCGGAAATACTGGGACGACGCCTCCCCGCCCTTCCACCAAGACGGCGACGGGCCCCTCTACAACGGCCAGGACGCGCGCACCTACAACCGCAACCAGGACACCCACGCCATCGAGAACGTCGTTCGCTGGTATGACTACTGGCACGAGCGCCCCGGCACCGGCACCCGCGTCAACTCCGGCGGCGTGAACATTATTTTTTCCGACACCAACACCCACCATCGCGGGGCCGAAAATTACCGCCGCAGCGGCGAGGTCGACGCGATGCGCCTCCCGAAAGACGGCTTCTTCGCGCACCAAGTGATGTGGGATGCGTGGGTCGACATCGAGCGCCCGCACCTCCACCTCATCGGCCACTGGAACTACGCGCCCGACACGAAGAAAAACCTCACCGTCGTCTCCAACACCGAGCGCGTGGAGCTCTTCCTCAACGACCGCTCCCTCGGCGAGGGGAAACAAAGCAGCCGCTTCCTCTTCACCTTCGAAAACATCGCGTGGCAACCCGGCACGCTCCGCGCCGCCGGCCTCGATGCCGCCGGAAAAAAAGTCTGCGAAGCCGAACTCCAAACCGCCGGCGAACCTGCCGCGCTCCGCCTGCAATCCTTCGCCAGCCCCGCCGGCCTGAAAGCCGATGGCGCCGATCTCGCCCTCGTCGAAGTCGAAGTGATCGACGCCCAAGGCCGCCGTTGCCCGACTGCGCTCAACCTCGTCGATTTCGATCTCTCCGGCCCCGCCGAGTGGCGCGGCGGCATCGCGCAAGGCCCGGATAACTTCATCCTCGCGCGCAGCCTTCCCGTCGAGTGCGGCGTCAACCGCGTGCTCATCCGCCCCACCACCGTCGCGGGAAAAATCACGCTCACGGCGAAATCCACCGGCCTCGCCCCCGCGTCCCTCGCACTCACCTCGCAGCCCGTCGCCGTCACCGATGGACTCGCCACGGCGCTCCCCGCCGAGGGCGTTCCTTCCTACCTCGGCCGCGGCCCTACGCCCGCCGGCCCGTCGTTCAACCTCACCCGCCTCGCCGTGCCGATCGCGAGCGCGACCGCCGGTGCCCACGCCGACCAAGCCGCGCAAAGTTTCGACGACGACGAGACGACCGCCTGGGCCAACGACAATCAGCTCGCGACCGGCTGGATCGCCTACGAATTCGCGCGTCCCGCCACGCCCACCGAGGCCACATTCCGGCTCACCGGCTGGCGCCAGCGCAGCTACCCGATCCGCATCACGCTCGACGGCCGGGAAATTTTCCGCGGCCCCACGCCGAAGGGGCTCGGCTACGTCACCCTCGCGCTCCAGCCCGCCACCGGCCGCACCCTCCGCATCGAGTTAGTCGATACCAGCGCG
This sequence comes from Opitutia bacterium, assembly GCA_025360615.1. GTDB lineage: Bacteria > Verrucomicrobiota > Verrucomicrobiia > Opitutales > Opitutaceae > Tous-C4FEB. The sequence goes on along the minus strand of JANYBX010000247.1, from coordinate 6,646 downwards.
AACAAGGATGCGTTCAACATCGTCGAGCTCGGCAATCAAAAGGAAAACGCCTCCACCGGTGCCGACAAAATCGGCGGCGGCACGCTCAGCATCGTCGAGGCGGAATTCTACGAGGCCGTGCCCCCGTCCCCCGTCGCCGCGATTATGAAACACCCGCAGCCCGTGCCGGCCGATCCCACGCTTCCCTCCCTGTTTCTCATCGGCGATTCCACCGTGCGCAACGGCTTCGCCGACGGCGCCGGCGGCCAGTGGGGCTGGGGCGACCCGCTCGCGGCGTTCTTCGACGCGAAAAAAATCAACGTCGTCAACCGCGCCGTCGGCGGGCTCAGCAGCCGCACGTTTCTCACCCTCGGTCACTGGGAACGCGCCCTCACCCTCATGAAGCCGGGCGATTTCGTCATCATGCAATTCGGCCACAACGACGACTGGGCCCTCAACGACGAGATCCCCGGCCAAGCCCTCCGCGCCCGCGGCACGATCAAGGGCACGGGCGAGGAAACGACCGAGATCGACAACGTCATGACGAAGAGACACGAGGTCGTGCACAGCTACGGCTGGTATCTGCGCCGCTTCATCGCCGACGCCCGCGCGAAAGGCGTCACGCCCATCGTTGCCTCGCTCGTCCCGAGAAAAAAATGGGACGCCGCCAAAATCATCCACGAGCCCTACGCCGCGTGGGCCGCCGAAGTCGCCGCTGCGACCAAGGCCCCCTACCTCCCACTCAATGAAATCATCTCGGCGCGCTACGAGGCGCTCGGCGCGGGAAAAGTTGAGCCGCTCTTTGCCGATGCGAATACTCACACGAGCCTCGCCGGAGCCGAGCTCAACGCCGCCTCCGTCGTCGCCGGCTTGAAGGCGCTGCCTGACCATCCGCTCAACGCCTTTCTCGCCCCGAAGGGCGAAGCCGTGCCGGCGGGCACGCCGTGAGCTTCGTGCATTGCCAAGCGCGCGCGCGGGCTCTGTGGTAGCCATTCTCCCCCGATCCCCATGCTCCCCCCTCGCCTGCGTTTCCTGCTGACGGTTCTGATCCTTCCCTTGGTCACGCGGGCCGCCCCGAAACTCTCGGATCTCACCTCCACCGGCCGGCCCAGCGCCCTGCCGCACGGCGGCGATTTCGTTTTTTCCCTTCTTCCGAAATCTTTTCAGCGCAATCCCACGCTTGAGATGACGGTGAACACGGAGATGACCGACTACGGGCGGCTCTTTCGCCAAGTGTCACCGTCCGCTCCGGCCTACTACGTCGCAATGGCGGCCGGCTTCAAACAGTTTGGCAACCCGACGGGCGGCGAAAAATCCCCCGCGCCCGCCGAACTCGAGCGCGCCATGAAAAAATCGCTCGCCGCCAACGGCTACCTCTCCGCCGATCAACCCGGCCAGGCGCCGTCGCTCGTGCTCATTTATTATTGGGGCACGCACAACAAGCTCGACCGCGAGACCGCGCGCAATTTCCCCGAACTCGCCGCCAAATATCAGCTGGAGCGCGCCGCGCTGGTCGGCGGGAAAAAATACGTCGCGGAAATCGCCCACACCATGGAATGGGGCCCCGCTCCCGGCGACAGCAACAACGAGCTGAAGGAATACCTGAGCTATCAGGCTGCCGACGATCTCTACTTCGTGGTCGCCTCCGCTTACGACTACGCCTCGGTCCTGCGCGGCCAGAAGACCCTGCTTTGGCGCACGACCATGACGGTCAACTCGGCCGGCGTGAACATGCTCGAAACCTTGTCGCCCCTGATTGCCACGGCTGCGCCGTTTTTCGGCCGCGAAACGAAGGACCCCGAGATCGCCGCGCGCCGCGTTTCCCGCGACGGCAAGGTCGAGATCGGCGAATCGAAAATTATCAACGACCCCGTGCCGGCCCCCAAGCCGTGAGTTGCCAGTCGTAGGCCGGGCGCTCGCTCGCGCTCCGGCGCTCCCGCCCACCCCCGGCGGAAATCTCCCTTCATGCCCTCCTCCCCTCGCTCCGCCCTGCCCCGCGCCGTCACCCTTCTGTTCGCCTCGCTGGCCTCCGCCATCGGCTCCCTTTTTGCCGCCGAGCCCGCCGCGCTGCGCACGGCCGATCTCCGCATCCCCGTCGTGCCGGCCGAAAGCGGCTATTTCAAAATGGGCTCCGCCCGTCGTCCCGATGGACGTGAGCTCACCGTCGACAGCCACAGTCTGCGGCTCGACGGCAAGGCGTGGCTGCCCGTGATGGGCGAGTTTCACTACTCGCGTTACCCTGCCGAGGAATGGCGCGAAGAGCTGCTCAAGATGAAGGCCGGCGGTATCGACATCGTGGCGACCTACGTTTTTTGGATTCACCACGAGGAGGTCGAGGGCGTGTGGGATTGGTCCGGCCAGCGCAACTTGCGCCGCTTCGTCCAAGCCGCGCGCGATGCCGGCCTGAGCGTCATCGTGCGCTGCGGGCCGTGGTGTCACGGCGAGGTGCGCAACGGCGGTCTCCCCGAGTGGATGCAACTGCGCCAAGATGTGAAGCGCCGCTCCACGGATCCGCGTTTCCTCGAATCCGTGCGCGCCCTCTACGGCCAGATCGCGCTGCAACTGCGCGGCCTCCTCTGGAAAGACGGCGGCCCCGTCGCGGGCATCCAAGTCGACAACGAATTTCGCGGCCCCGCCGAATATCTGCTCACGTTGAAAACCATCGCGCGCGACTGCGGGCTCGACGTGCCGCTCTACACGCGCACCGGCTGGCCGGCGCTCACCACGCCGATGCCGCTCGGGGAAATTCTCCCGCTCTACGGCGTCTATGCCGAGGGTTTCTGGGATCGCGATGTCACGCCCATGCCGAGCCGCTACTGGGCGGGCTTTCATTTTTCCGCGCTGCGCACCGACGTGGCGATCGCCACCGAGATGCTCGGCCAGCGCGACGCGAAGGACGAGGAGGACGTGCTCAAATATCCGTTTCTCACCTGCGAAATCGGCGGCGGCATGATGAGCAGCTACCACCGCCGCATCCTCGTCGATCCTCGCGACATCGAGTCCACCACGCTCATCAAGGTCGCCGCCGGCAGCACCCTGCCCGGCTACTACATGTATCACGGCGGCACGAATCCCGACGGCCGGCTCACCACCCTGATGGAAGCGCAAAACACCGCCGGCACAAATAACAACGACCTCCCGACCAAAACCTACGACTTCCAAGCACCCCTCGGCGAATTCGGCCAGATTCGTCCGCACTACCACACGCAACGCCGGCTGCATCTTTTCCTCCGCGACTTCGGCCCCGCGCTCGCCGCCATGGCCACGACGCTGCCCGACGCGCGCCCCTCCGGCAAAGACGACGTGACGACGCTCCGCTGGGCCGCCCGCTCGGATGGCCACACCGGTTTTGTTTTCGTCAACAACTACGAGCGACTGAAAACACTGCCGGAAAAATCCGGCGTGCAGTTTTCCCTGAAGCTCGCCGACGGCAGCGCGCTCACCTTTCCGAACACGCCCATCACGGTGCCGGCGGACATGACCTTTTTCTGGCCGTTTAATTTCGATCTCGGCCGCGGCGTGAATCTCACCTGGGCCACCGCGCAGCCCATCTGCGCCATCGACGATGGCGACGTGCGCACGGTGTTTTTCGCGGAGACCGCGGGCGTGCCCGCGCAATTTTCCATCGATGGCACGGCGCAGACCGTGCCAGCCAGCCACCGCGCCGGGATCGTCGTGCCCGGACCGAAAGGCGGCCGAGTCCAAATCGTCGTCCTCTCCGTCGCCGACTCGTTCGCCCTCTGGAAAGGCGCGTGGAAAGGCCGCGACCGCGTCTTCCTCACGCGCGCCGGCCTCGTGCTCGACGGCGGCGAGCTTCGGATCACGTCGGGACATCCCGCCCATCTCAACGTTGCCATCCTGCCCGCGCCCGCCTCCGTGCAGTTCGGCCCCTTCGCGTTCACGGGAGAACCCGATGGAATCTTCCAACGGTTCAACTTCACCCTGCCCCGCACCTCTCCGCTCAAGGTCGAATTCGAACAGCTTCGGCCCTCCGGCCCCGCGCGCGAAATCAAGAACGGCCCGATCAAGCAAGGCGTGCCGCAAGCCCCCGGAGTTGCCGATTTCGCGCAGGCCGCCGAGTGGCGCATTAAAATCCCCATCGGATTCGATCTCACGCGCAACCCGATTTTGCGTTTCAATTACGTCGGCGATGTCGCCCGACTCACGCTCAACGGCCAACTGCTCACCGACGATTTCTACAACGGCAACGCCCTCGACCTCGGTCTCCGCCGTTTCGCGCCGGAGATCCTCAAAGGCGAACTCCATCTCGCCGTGCTCCCGTTGCGCAAGGATGCGCCGATCTACCTCGCAAAATCCGCGCACCCCGATTTCGGCGACGCACTGAGCATCGCCCGTCTCTCCGACGTCGAGCTGTTGGACTACACGACGGTTACCCTCACCGCGCCCTAGACCGAAGCGACTTGCGAGCGGAAGCTCACCCCCAGCGACCCCCGCCACGGCCGCGTTGTCAGCGTTTCCATCGCCTCGTTTCTTGACACCGCCCACATCCTCGGCCTTCTTCTGCGCCCAGACATGAACTTTATCGGCATGACGCTTCGCGTTTCGCTTCTCGGCTCCTCCTCCGTGGCCGCAGTCGTCGTCGTGTCCGTTAGACACGCGCCGAGAGGGTTCTGATCGTCTCCAGACTTTCGCCCCTCCGGTGCTTCACCGGAGGGGCTTTTTTATGGGCCACCCCGGTGCTGGCTCCGGACGGGTTTTCAAAAAAACCAAACCAATACGTCCATGAATACCGCCATCAAACTCCCGCCGATGCCCACCGCGCGTCAGCCGATCCTTGCGTTCCAACCCACGCCACCGCGTCGTGAACCGACACCCGCGCCGATGCACGATTTCCTCGTGCTCAGCCCGTGCCCGGATTTCACGCCCGAGTTGCCGACCGCTGGTGCCACCAACCACCGCGAACGCGCCACCCAGCGCTGCGCCTGAAAAACCGCCCGGGTTTGCCCTCCTTTTCAAATCCCGGCACTGGCGGCGAACTCGCGTTCATCGCGGCTCCGACCGTGCGAGGCTCGCCCGATCTCCCGGCACGCCCGCATGGCATGACGTCGCTTATCTCGAAATTTTCCTTCGCTCCACCGCGGTCACCCACATGAGTTCGCACGCTCCGCCGCGGGTGTCGTCCCGCGTGAGCGACGAGCGCCAGCGACCGCCCTCCGGGAAATTCACCTCGACCAACAGCCCCTGCAACGTGACCAAATCATGTCGCCGAATCGCGAGCAGTTGTTGGCGAATCGCATCGTTGGCCGGAATGCAGTGGGTGTTGGCGGAGTTGCGGTTGATGAGCTCGGGGTCCAGCGGAGGCTCGTCCTTCCAGCGATACTCATAAAAGCGCCCGCTCTGCGAAACCGAGAGCTCGTTCAACACGCCCGCGACGCTCATCGGCCCCCACGCCAGCGCGAGGTCGAGCGGCGAGATTTTCGCTCCGGGATCAAACCGGTAACGGTCGGCCCCCATCACGACCGCCGTGATCCGATAGCTGGCCAGCGGCGTGATGCGAAAATCACCCTGCTGAAACGGCGCCGGCAACGAGCCGCTCGCCTGCACCGGCGACTGGGCGGCCGGCATCCCTTTCCAACGCGCCGGTGGTTCATACCACCAATACCAGAGCAGCGCCGCCAACCCCGCGCAGAAAAGGATTTTTTTCATGGCTTCGATCCAGGCTGCATCTGCTTCCCGCCGCGTTGCATCCACCCGGAATCATCCATGCCCAACTCGCTGTCCGAAGCATCGGGTAAGTCGAGTCTGTTCCCGTTGGCCGACTTCAAACCGAATCCGCATGGGCCCGGGGGAACGATGGCCGCCGGTTCGATCCCACCACGTTTTATTTTAACCCGCCGGCCCGTCTCGCGTGTAAGATTTTGGGGGGCGCCACCACCGATGGGGTGGCGCTACAAAACCCACCTGCTTCCGCGCCGGGAGGAGCTGCGCCGGCTCCTCGCTTCGCTCGATGAGTCGGGCTAAATTCCCTCCGTTCCGGCCAACGAAAGGCGGCTCCTCTCCGGCGGGATTGGAACCGGCGCGGGTCAAATGCGGACAGTGCTGCCATGAGGAAATGGCTGAAAATGCTCCTGACGGCCGGCCAGGCTTGGAATGATGACAACGCGTTCAAACATTCGGCCGCGGTCAGTTTCTACACCCTGTTTTCCCTGGCCCCGATCACAATTATCGCGGTGACCGTCGTCGGAGTCTTCGTGGGGAAGGAACAGGCCAACCGGCAATTCACCGCCCAAGTTACCCAACTCATCGGGCCCGCCAGCGCGGAAATTATTCAAGCGGCGGCCAAGGCCAGCGAGTCCCACGGGGAAAGCTGGCTTTCCACTGCCATTGGAATCGGGCTTCTGCTGGTCGGAGCCACCACGGTGTTTGGACAACTGCAGGACTCCCTCAACAGTATCTGGGGAGTGAAGACCAAGCCCAGCCGCAGTGGCTGGCTCCTCCTCGTGGTCAAGCGCCTCCTCTCCTTCGCCATGGTGCTCACGATCGGATTTCTCCTCCTCGTGTCGTTGGTGCTCACCACCGCGCTCAACAGCGTGTTCGCCCGCTTCGATGGCGGGCTTCTGGGTTCGCCCGTGTTGCTTCAGGTCGCGGATCTCGTCGTGGGCCTGGCCGTGATCACGGTGCTGTTTGCGCTCCTGTTCAAGGTCTT
>JANYBX010000239.1 GCA_025360615.1 Opitutia bacterium | reverse complement strand
CGAAAAGCCCACGCACGTGCGCTATGGGATCGTGGCATTTTTGTTTCTGGTCACAGCGCTCAACTTTGCCGACCGGGCAACGCTCTCGATGGTCGGCACGGATGTGTCGAAAAAATTCGGCCTCGATTCCGTCACGCTCGGCTACCTGCTCTCGGCCTTCTCGTGGTCCTATGTCGCGGCGCAGCTTCCAGGCGGCTGGTTGCTCGACCGGTTCGGTGCCAAGCGGATTTATTTTTGGAGCATCGCCCTCTGGTCGCTCTTCACCCTGGCGCAGGGTTTTGCCTTTGGTCAGGAACGCCTCTTCACGATTCCGCGGCCATTCCTGGCACCCATCGTGGTGGGCGGCGCGGTGCTGATGCTGTTCGGCCTGCGCTTCCTGCTCGGCGTGGCGGAGGCACCGTCGTTCCCCGCCAACAGCCGGCTGGTCGCGAGTTGGTTTCCGACGGCTGAGCGCGGGACCGCGACGGCGATTTTCAACTCCGCGCAATACGCGGCCACCGTGATTTTCACGCCGATCATGGGCTGGATCATCCACACCTTCGGCTGGCAGCAAGTTTTCTTCTTCATGGGCCTAGTGGGGCTCGCTTTCGCCGCCGCTTGGTCGCGGGTCATCTACGCTCCGCGCGAGCACCCGCGCGCCAACCACGCCGAGATCGCACACATCGCGCGCGGCGGCGGCTTGGTCGACATGGACCAAGCCGGTGCCAACCGCAGCGACGTGCGCGGCTGGCCGGTGCTGCGTCAACTCCTCGGAAACCGCATGCTCCTCGGCATCTATTTTGGCCAATACTGCATCACCACGCTGACTTGGTTTTTCCTCACGTGGTTTCCCATCTACCTCGTGAAGGAGCGACACATGTCGATTCTCAAGGTCGGCTTTGTCGCGGTGTTGCCGGCGCTCTGCGGATTGGTCGGAGGAATCTTAGGCGGCGTTTTTTCCGACTGGCTCCTTCGACGCGGCTGCTCGCTGAGTGTCGCGCGCAAGACCCCCATCGTCGGCGGCCTGCTGCTTTCCGTGTGCATGGTCGGCTGCAACTACGTCAGCGCCGAATGGGCCGTGATCGCGCTGATGAGCCTGGCGTATTTTGGCAAAGGCATCGGCGCACTCGGCTGGGCAGTCATCTCCGATTCTTCGCCGAAGGGTGTGATGGGAGTGAGCGGCGGACTGTTTAATATGTTCGGCAACATCGCCGGGATCACGACGCCCATCGTCATCGGCTACATCCTCGACCGCACCCATTCCTTCGACGGCGCGCTGGTGTTCGTCGGCGTGCACGCCGTGTTCGCTGCGATCAGCTACCTCTTCGTCGTCGGCGAAATCAAACGCGTGGAACTGCGCCCGCTCGATCCGCCGCCTCTCGCCGCATGAGCCAGCCGCCCCCCCCGCCCGCTGACCACGACACGCCCCGGGTCACCACGATGCGAGTCGTGCCCGTCGCCGGCCGCGATGCGATGCTGCTCAACTTGAGCGGCGCGCACGGCCCGTTTTTCACGCGCAACATCGTCCTCCTCCATGACAACGCCGGGCGCACCGGCGTCGGCGAAGTGCCCGGCGGCGAGCGCATCCGCCAAACGCTCGAGGACGCCCGCCCGCTCATCGTCGGCCAACCGGTCGGCGCACACGCCGCGATCATGGAGACGATGCGGAAAACATTCGGCGATCGCGATGCGGGCGGGCGCGGCGCGCAGACCTTCGATCTGCGCGTCGCCATTCATGCGATCACCGCCGTCGAGGCCGCGCTGCTCGATTTGCTCGGGCAACACCGCGGCGTGCCCGTCGCCGACCTTCTCGGCCACGGTCGCCAGCGCGATGCCGTGGAAGTGCTCGGGTATCTTTTCTACATCGGGGATCGGCGGAAAACTAATCTGCCATACGAAGATGCGCCCGCCGCCGGGGACGACTGGTTTCGCCTGCGCCACGAGGAAGCGCTGACGACCGCCAGCATCCTCCGCCTCGCCGAGGCCGCACAGGCACGCTATGGCTTCAACGATTTCAAATTAAAAGGCGGCGTGCTCTCCGGCGACGCCGAGATGGAAGCCACGGCTGCACTCGCCGCGCGTTTTCCGAAAGCCCGCATCACGCTCGATCCCAATGGCGCGTGGTCGCTCGACGAAGCAGTGCGCCTCTGCCGCGGCCAGTCGCACGTGCTCGCCTACGCGGAGGATCCGTGCGGCGCGGAAAAAGGATTTTCTAGCCGCGAAATCATGGCTGAGTTTCGCGCGGCGACCGGCCTGCCGACGGCGACCAACATGATCGCGACCGACTGGCGCGAGCTCGGGCACGCGTTGAAATTGCACGCCGTGGATATTCCGCTCGCCGACCCGCATTTTTGGACGATGGCGGGTTCGGTGCGCGTCGCCCAGACTTGCCAGGAGCACGGACTGACGTGGGGTTCGCACTCGAACAACCATTTCGATATTTCACTCGCGATGTTCACGCACGTCGCTGCGGCTGCGCCCGGCCGCGTCACGGCCATCGACACCCACTGGATCTGGCAGGATGGACAGCGTCTCACGAAGGAGCCTCTCGTCATCTCCGGCGGTCTACTGCACGTGCCGCCACGTCCCGGACTCGGCATCGAGATCGACCTCGACCAGCTTGAGCGGGCGCATGAACTCTACCGCCAGCACGGGCTCGGCGCGCGCGACGACGCGATGGCGATGCAGTTTCTGATTCCGAATTGGAAGTTCGACCCGAAGCGTCCCTGCCTGGTCCGTTAGAACCGGCGACCGGCCCCGGTGAAATTCCACGCCCGCCACCGAAACCAAATCTGGCGGTCTTACTCGGTGACGTTACTCTCACCCCCAGTCGTGTTTGCCATGCCCTCCGACCTCCGTTCGCTCTGCCGCGCGTCCCTGTTTGCCGCCGCCCTCGCCGCCGCGCCATTCGCGCCGGCCCAAGGCACTGTCACCGTCCAGCTGCAGGACTACGTTGCGATGCCGATCACCGGCACGCTCACTTCTACGGCGGGAAATTCGCCCTATGCCGCGCGCGTGAATTTCCTGCGCGAGGAACCGGGCGGCGGCACCAACCGTTTTTTCCTCAACGATCTGAACGGCAAACTCTACATCCTCGACAAAACGACGAAGACCTTCGCGACCTACCTCGACTTCAACCGCAACACCACCGAGACACCCGGCGCCACCGGTCTCTTCCCCGCGTTCACCAGCGCCAACGGCTACGCGAACGGTTTGGTCACGTTTCAATTCGATCCCGAGTATCGCGTCGTCGGCAGCCCCAACTACGGGAAATTCTACACCGTTCACATCGAGACCGACACCGCTGACGGGGCCGCCACGCGCCTGCCCAACGCCTCCACTCATCCCGGCTTCACCAATGCCGCGAGCTACACCTCCAGCAGTTTCAACGCCGCGCCCGGCACGACGAACGCCAACACCCGCCATGCCATCCTCATCGAGTGGCAGGATACCAATCCGAACGACGCCATCTTTCAGGGCACTGCGCGCGAAGTCCTCCGCATCCAGTTCAACGGCCGCATCCATCCGATGGGCGATCTGCTCTTCAATCCCCTCGCGACGAGCTCCGCGCACGCCGATTGGCGCAAACTCTACATCGCCGTCGGCGACGGCGGCGCGGGCGAACAAAACGTCGCCGTGCTTCACCCCACGCCGCAGCGCCTCGATGTGCTCCAGGGAAAAATCCTCCGCCTCTCCCCCGACGATCCCGACGGCGCCGGACCGCTGCGCTACGGCATTCCCACCGATAATCCTTTCGCCAGCACCAACGGTGCGCGCGGTGAGATTTACGCCTACGGTTTTCGTAATCCGCACCGCCTCAGTTGGGACGCGACCACCAATCTCCTGATCGCGACCGACATTGGTTTTCACACCTGGGAAGAGGTGAACCTCATTCGCCGCGGCGTGAACTATGGCTGGGCCGAACGCGAGGGCACCTTCGCGTTGAATCTCGTCACCGGCATCGCCGACAGTGCGCTGCCCGCGACCGATGCGACGAACAACTACGTCTACCCTGTCATCCAGTATCCGCACAGCCCCTCGCTCGGCTACGGCGATGCGATCTGCGGCGGCTTCGTGTATCGCGGCACGCGCCTGCCGCAGTTGCAGGGAAAATTTGTTTTCGGCGATATCACCACCGGCCAGGTTTTCTACGCCGACCTCGCCGCCATGATCGCGGCCGATGATGGCAATCCCGCGACGCTCGCCGCGTTTCAGCGCATCGAGTTTCTCTGGACGAATCCGCGCAACTCCGCCGCCGGGCTCCAGCGCTTCGACCGCATGTATGAGATCGTCGCCAGAGAATATCACGCCCGCGGCGGCCCCGACGCCGACTTACCCGGATCGGCCATCGTCTCCGATCTCACCGGCGGCGGTCGCGCCGACATCCGCCTCGCCCTCGACGCCGCCGGCGAACTCTACCTCCTGAGCAAAAGCGACGGCATGGTGCGCGCCCTCGTGTCCACGGTCGTCCCCGCCGGCCCGCCGGTGATCACCACCCAGCCCGTTTCCCAAACCATCGCGGCGGGCGGCACTGTTATCTTCAACGTCGAGGCCACGAACGCCGCCGCCTATCGATGGAAGCGCAACGGCGTCGCGATCAACGGGGCGGACGGAGCCCTCTTCACGTTACCCAGCACGACGAGCGCCCTCGCCGGGAGCTACACTGTCGAGGTCAGCAATGCCGCCGGCACCGCCACCAGCGTCGCGGCGATCCTCACGGTCGCGAGCGCCACGGATTCCAACCGCGTCGTCAATTTCGCCATCCGCTCCAGCGCGGGCACTGGCTCCCAGACGCTGATCGTCGGCCTCTCCACCAGCAGCGGGAGCGAACAACAATCCCTCCTCATTCGCGCGGTGGGCCCCGGCCTCACGGCCTTCGGGGTGGCCGGTGCGCTCGCCGATCCCCGCATCGCGCTGTTTCGCGGCTCCATTCGCCTCACCGAAAACGACGACTGGGAAACGGCCGGCGCGCAGATCGCGACGCTCGGCACGCAGGTCGGGGCCTTCGCTCTCGCGCCGCGCTCGAAAGATGCCGCCCTGTCTATTTTCCAAACCGCCGCCACCACGTCCGGCTACACCGTCCAAGTCAGCGGTGCTCCGGGGCAGACCGGCACCGTCCTCGCCGAGATCTACGATGCGACTGCCCCCGGCACCCTCAATGCCCCGCAGCTTCTCAATGTCTCCGCCCGCACGCTCGCCGGCGCGGGGGACGACACGCTCATCGCCGGTTTTGTCATCGGCGGCTCCACGGCGCGCAGCGTGCTGATTCGCGCGGCCGGCCCGGCGCTCACGGCCTTTGGTGTCACCGGGGTCGTCAGCGATCCCCGGCTCTCCCTCTACAAGGGCTCCACCAAGATCGCCGAAAACGACAACTGGCCCGTCGATCCGGCACTCGTGAACGCGTTCTCCAGCGTCGGTGCGTTCGCGTTCACCGCGCGTTCAAAGGACGCCGTGCTCTACCTCACCCTCGCCCCGGGCGCTTACACTGCGCAGGTCTCCAGTGTCACCGGGACCGCCGGCGTCGGCTTGGTCGAGGTCTACGTGTTACCGTAAGCACTACGTCACTCCGGCGCTTTGTTGGTGTAGGTGCGCGCCAGCCAAGTCTTCGGCACGGGCACGACGCAGATGTTGAGCGCGCGTCCGTCTTCCGAGAGCATCGCCGACTGGATCTCGATCCTCGTGCTGTCCGCGCTGAACGTCGGATGCTGGTGGTCGGCAGCGGTGGTTTTGTGGCCGTTGTCGGAGAGCAGCATCATTTCGCCGGTGTGCCGGTCGATCAGCCAGAGGCGGTATTGGAAATTGTCCGCGACGGCCCAGCGACCGTCGGGCGAACCATTCACGTGCCACACGGAGCGCCCCGGATCGCCCCGCGGCACCTGGCCCACGATGCGCATTTCACGCGTGCGGAGGTTGATGATCCCGAGACCCGTCGGATGGTCGCCGCTGCCGGCGGGGCCCCACGTCTGCGTTGGATCGCCTTGAGGCCGGCGCTGACCGCCGGGACGCGCGGCCTCCGGCGGGCGGGTGGGACGGGGCGGCTCGGGCGGCATGCCGGGAAACGTCGGTCGGCGCAGCGCGATGATCGCGACCGCCACCTCGTCCTTCGTGATCACCGCTTCGTGCGTGATCCACTCATACTCCGCTTCAGGATAAAGCGGGCGCAGGCCCGTGCCGTCGGCCATCACCGTCCACGTGCGCTGCGGCGCCTTGCCCCCTGTCTCCCAGCAGAAAACAATTTCGCTAGGCACCCAGGGATTGGTCTGCACGTGGCCGATTTGAAATGGCACCGCGACGATGAATTTTATTTCGCCCGTCTGCAGATTCATGCTGGCGAGTCCGGTCGGGCCGGCGCCCATGCCGCGCGGGCCAAAGGCCTTTTCCACTTTCGTGTCGGGCGGCAGATGCTGCGCCGCAACCTCGTGATTGCTGACGCGGAAATAAACCACGTCCTCGGTCGGATCGAGCGCCACGTCGCCCACGTTGCCGAGCTCGACCGGAATCACGCCGCACACGTGCTCGTATTCCGCCGCCGCCTGAAGTTTGCCGGCCGCGCTGTCAGCGAAAAGTTTTTCAAGGTCGACGCGGATGATCTGCGAGGGACCGCGTGGACCGCGCGTTCTCTGCACCCCCTCAGCCGCGCCCTCGACCGGTGCGGGCACGGAAGGGTCCGAGATGGCCGCGGCCGCTTCGGTCATGGATGGGATCGGGGTCCCGTCCGTGGCGGATACCATTGCGCCGCCCGAGCCGGGTGCGCCCGAGGCATCGGCGAGAATCGCACCCGGCGTGCGCGCAAAATAGAGATGCATCGAGTGCTCGGCGAGGCACAACATGCCGGCGTAGCCCGCATCGGTCACTTGCACGATGTCGCCGGTCTCCTCGTTGACCGCCATGGCCTGCCCGCGCACGCGATTGGAGCGGAAGATCACCCACTTGCCATCGGAGGTCCACTGATGGTGCGTCTGGTAGATCTTGGAGTCCCCCGCCGGCGTGCTTGTCAGAAACGAAAGTGGCACGCCCGTGACGGGGTCGGGCACGATTTTTTTCTCCGCCGGAAACCGCCGGCCGATCTGGGCGGTGCCCGCGGACGTGAGCAGGAATGAAACACCAAGAACGGAGGCCAGCAGGCGAAAGGATATTTTCATGGGGCTGCCCGGCTTGACGCGCCGCGAGCCGACAAGACGCGGAAAAACTCCTTTCGAACTTCGGACAGTCTTGGATTTCCGCGGGGCATTCCCCGCGGCAGAAATCTCCCGGGCTCTACTTCGCGGCGAGCTTCCGTTGCGCGGCAAAAACTTCGCGCAGCGCCAGGCTCAGCTTGTCCTGCACGGCCTGCAGTTCGCGATAGCGCGCCACGTTCGCCTTGTTCGGCAGGCAGCGCGTCGTCTCGTCGAGCGCCACCGTGCCCGTCGTGAAATCGGTGAGTTTCGCCTTTTTATTGCCGTCGCGGAGCGCCACGCACCACGCGGCTTGCAACGCGCCGCCCAGCGCCGCGCCTTCCTCCTCGACCATCGCCACCACGGGCACGCCAAAAATATCGGCCATGAGCTGCCGCCACACGGGCGACTTCGCGCCGCCGCCGGTCACGCGAATTTCCCTTGCCTTCACGCCGAGTGCGGCGAGCCGGCGGAGGCCGTAATTCATGCCCATCGTCACGCCCTCCATCGCGGCGCGCGCGAGGTGGCCGGCGTGGAAGGTTTGCGCATTCAGCCCGAGCAAGACGCCGGAGCCATCCGGCACGTTCGGCGTGCGCTCCCCGGCGAGATACGGCAGCAGCACGAGTCCGCCCGCACCCGCCGGCGCGTCGGCCACGGCCGCATTGAGCGCCGCGTGATCCTGCCCGAAAAGCGCGCGCACCTGCTCGGTCACGGTCGTCACGTTCATCGTGCAGAGCAGCGGCAGCCAGCCTCCGCTCGACGAGCAGAACGCCGCGATCTCGCCCTGCGGATCGATCACCGGTTTCGCCGCGCAGGCGTAGATCGTGCCGCTCGTGCCGAAGCTCGCGGTGACGACCCCGGGCGCAACGTTGCCCGTGCCGATCGCGCCCATCATGTTGTCGCCTCCGCCCGCGCTCACGACGACATCCGCCGCGAATCCGTATTTCGCCGCGAGCTGCGGGAGCAACGTGCCCGCCGGTTCATGCGACGCGGAAAGCGGCGGGAGATAGTTCGCGAGATTCCGGTCGATGGCGTTGATCGCTTCCCTCGACCACGCGCGTTTGCGCACATCCATGAGCGCGGTGCCCGAGGCGTCGCCGAACTCCATGTGGTAGTTCCCCGTGAGATAAAAATTCAGGTAGTCGTGCGGCAGCAGCACGTGGCGGAGAAACTTGTAGTTCTCGGGCTCGTGACGCTTCAGCCAGAGAATTTTCGGCGCCGTGAACCCGGGCAGGATAAGGTTGCCAGTTTTGCGAATCGCGGCCTTCGGCCCGCCGAGTTTCTTCGTGATGATCGCGCACTCCGCCGTCGTGCTGGTGTCGCACCACAGCTTGGCCGGGCGGATCACGTCGCCGTTTTCATCGAGCGGCACGAAGCCGTGTTGCTGGCCCGAGACGCCGATGCCGCGCACGCGTTGCGCCTGCTCCGCACCGATTTTCGCCGCGACTTCGCTCAACACGAAATCCAGCGCCGTCGTCCAGTCCTGCGGATGCTGCTCCATGTGGCCCACGGGCAGGCCGGCGATGAGTTGGTGCGGGGCTCGGGCCTCGGCGATGACCTTGCGGGTCGCGAGGTCGAGGACGACCGCCTTGACGCTTTGCGTGCCGGAATCGATGCCGATGAAGAGGGACATGAGGGTGGTGGGAGGAGCTGCGAAGTTTGGAAACGAAGTCATCTTCATGAATCCCCGGCGGTCGAATTCAAAACGAAACTCCGGCGAACATTAGCGCGCGGGCGACGCCGCCGACCAGTCTGGGGCGCGCGGTGCTTCCGAAAACCGCGTGCCGGGTCGCTCGTCGCGGGCGGAAGCGCCGCGCTACCTCGGATTCGTGTTGTTCACCTTCATCGCATCCAGAAATTCCACGGGCGCGAAATCGTCGGTCAACACGCGCGCCGAGCGGGTTTCATCGGCGGGCAGCGCGGTTTTTTCGGATGCGAGGGCCTTCAGGTCGATGCACGCGGCGAGCGCGGCGTTGAGCGGATCCCCGGCGGGCCACGCGGCGGGATCCGTCACGGACGGCGCGCGATATTTCACCGCGCACACGATGACGTTGCCCCGCCCCGTCGTCTGAAAAAGCACGACCTGCGGAAACACCGATTGGATCGTCTTCAAATCCGACGCGTAGAGTTCCGTGCTCGTGTGCAGGTTGGTCACGAACACCCCGCGCTCGCCCAGCTTCGCGGCGCACTCGCGATAAAACTCCTGGGTTTTCAAATGCGGCGGCACGAAACCCGCGCGAAACGCGTCGAGGATCAGCCAGTCCCACGTCTGCTTGGAACGCTTCACGTAGAGCCTGCCGTCCATCGTCGCGACCGGCGTTTGCGAGGTCGGCTTGAAGCCGAGTCGCGACTGGCACAGCTCGAAAACCTTCGGGTCCAGCTCCACGGATTGCAGCAGCGCCGCGGGAAACGCGTGGGTGAAGACCCGGTTAAAACCCGCGCCGCCGAGGCCGATCATCAGCACGCGCTGGGGCTTCGGTTGCAAGAACGCCGCCGCAAAAAGCGTGCGCGTGTAGGGCACCACGAGGCGCAGCGGATCGTCGAGATCCACCGCCGACTCGAGATACTCGGCGGCGCGGGAGCGAGCGCGCAACTCCACCACGGAGCCGGTTTTTTGCACGGTGAGATTGTTGTAGGGCGTATCGTAGCTCTCGACGTAGTCGCCGGGCGCCGCCGCGGCCGATGCGACCGCCAGGGCAAACATGACCAAGGGGAAACCGCCGCGTTTCATGGCGTCGCGGGATCGGCTGGCGGACGCAGCATCACCAGCAGGCAACCGAGGCAGCCCACCGCCACGCCGAGCCAGCCATACAGCAGCGTCGAGACGGGAAAATGCGGGATGAGCACGAACGCCGTGAGCATCACGCCGGCGATGTTGCCCAGCGTGCTCACGCCATAGACCAGCCCGGAGGCCTGACCCGGCGGCGTGCCTTGCGCCGCCAGATGCTGCACGCACTGCGGGCCAAACGACGACAACATCGTGACCGGCAGGAAAAACAATCCGAGGCAGGAAACCAGCAAACCCGGCGTGAGCTCCGTGAACGCCAGCTCGATCCGGTCGAGCGCCAGCCGCCCGAAAAATGCCGTGAACGCCAGCGAGCCGATCGCCAGCGCGGCCACCGTGAGCTGCGCGCGCCGGCGCGGCCTGGCGGGGGCGTCGCTGATCCACCCTCCGATGATCGAGCCGAGGCTGAACGCCGCGAGAAACGTCGAGATCAGCCACGACCACACGATCAGCGACGAGCCGAAATGCGGATTCAGCAGCCGCGACGCGAGCAGTTGAAAACCCATGCTCAGGATGCCGAGGACCGTCACGAGCGAATAAAACAGGAGGCGGGACACGCCGCGATTCGGCGTTCTGGGCCCTCGGGTGGCGAGCGGAAATTCACCGTCACGTCCGAGCGCGCGCTGCGTCTTGCCTAAAACCGCCCGCGCCCGTTGCGCTCCGCCCTGGCCTCCCCCCACCCTGTCTGTCCCATGAAAACTCCCCTCCTGCTCGTCTCCTTCTTTCTCTATTCAGCCCTCCTGCTCACCGCCGCCGACACTGCCAAAATCCCCATGAAATCCACGGTCATCGATTGGTCCAAACTTGAAGTCAAAACCACGAAGACCGGCGAACGCCGCGAACTTTTCGACGGCCCCACCGCCACGCTCAACAACTTCGAGGGCCACGTCACCACCCTCAAGCCGGGCGAAACGCCCCACCCGCCGCACCGCCACCCCGACGAGGAAATGATCATCGTCAAAGAAGGCACCCTGGAGGTCATGATCAACGGCGAGACCAAGCGCGCCGGCGCGGGCTCCGTGTTTTTCTACGCGTCGAACGATCTGCACGGCCTGAAAAACGTCGGTGACACGACTGCGACTTATTTCGTGTTTCGCTTCATCACGCCCACCACGCCGCCCGCCGTCCCCGCCGCGAAATAACGGCGCGCGGAAAATCAGCCGCGCGGCAACGGCGAACCGCCCAGCTCGACGTAAACTTTCTGCACCGGCGCGAGCATCGCACCGGGGACGTAGCGCGCGATGCTGGGGATTTTTTTGAGTTCGGCCGCGATGGCCGGCACTGCGGCCTTCACCTCGTCGGGAGTTTTGTGCGCGTCGTAGAGCGCCTTCACCGCCGCGCGCAGCTCGATGAAATACCGCTGCTGATCGACGATGATCTCAGGCCCGCCCATCGGGCCGTGCCCGGGGCAGACTTTCTCCGCGCCGAGCTGCTTCATGAGTTCGAGCGTCTTGATCCACTCGGAGATGTCGCCGTCGGCGACGTTGTTGTGCGGGCCGTTCACGCACGCATCGCCCGTGAAAAGAATTTTCTCCTTCGGCAGCCACGCCATCGCGTCGCCGCGCGTGTGGGCGATCCCGAACCAGCGCAGCTCGACGCGGCGCGTGCCGTCGTCGAAAAACAGCTCCTTGGAAAACAACACGGAGGGCGGCTTGAGTTTCGAGGCCGCGACATCCGGTCGGGTCTTCGCGGAATTTTCCCAGCGCCCCGGGGCGCCGCCGGCGAGGCCGGTCTCCACTTTTTTCAACTCCTCCAGCATCCCGGTGCTCGCCACAAGCGTCGCGCCCGCCTCGGCCCACACTTGGTTGCCGTAGGCGTGATCGCCGTGGTGATGCGTGTCGAAAG
>JANYBX010000235.1 GCA_025360615.1 Opitutia bacterium | reverse complement strand
CTTTACGCCGCGATTCCGACAAACCATCGCGGCGTAAAGCCGCTCCTACAGCCAACCAAGCCGAATCGGGCTCCGAATACCGTCCATCGGGCAGTTCTCCCGCAGGAGAGTTTGGCTCACCGTTTCACGAGCTTCAGCTCCGTCCGCAATAGTTCGAGCGCGCGTCCACGGAAGACGACGACGTCACTGCGTTCCGCCGCGCTCACCGAGCAGTCCCAGCAGTTTTTCGTGCCGCTCTCCGCCGGGTCGATCACGGTGCCGGGCCCAAGCAGGCGAATGGGTTCGCCCGCTTTTTCCAAAGTCAGGTTGCCCGCCTTCACGTAGAAGACGCCGCGAACAATTTCTCCGCGAGCGAACAACTGCTCGCCTTTCTCCAAATGGATCGAGCGCACGATTTCATCCGGCGGTGGCAGAATCACGCTGATGTCCCGCGGGAAAACGAGGTCGAAGCTCCAGTCGATCATTACGCGCAATTTCCGCAGCGTGCCCGGGAGTTTCGCGAGATAGATCGTGCGCCACAGCCACCACGCAAAAAATCCGCGGAAGTGAAATCCCATCACCTCCGCCACCGCCTCGCGCTCGCCGATGGTCGCGAGCTGGCCCATGTAGCGATACGTGAACGGCACCAGCGCCCCGCCCCTCAGCACGGCCGCGAGATTCTGCCCGAGGATCGTGCCTTGCCGCAGGGCGAACTGCGCGGTGGGCGGAGCGGTCTTCACTTCGCCCCGGTCGTTCCACGGCACGGAGGCGCAGTCGCCCGCGATCCACAGCGAGTCGTGGCCGGGAACGCGCAGGGTCGGCTCCACCGCCACGCGCCCGCGTTCGGCGGCGAGACCGAGTTGCTGGCAGAGATCCATCACGATCGGATTCGGCGCGCTGCCGACCGTGCTCACCACCGTGTTCGCCGCGATCGATTCTCCATTATCGAAGGTCACCCGCGACGCGCTCACCTCCGCGACGCGCGTGTTGAGGCGCACTTCGACGCCGTTTTTTTCCAACACCTCCTCGGCATAGCCACCGAGTTTCTCGCCGATCTCCATCAACAACTGCCCTCGGCTGTGCACGAGCACCACGCGCGGCGGCGTGTCGCGCAAGTTCGCATAAAACGCGTGCGACTCGCGTAGAAAATCCAACAACTGCCCCGCCGTCTCGACCCCCGTGTAGCCGCCGCCCACCACCACGACCGTGAGCAGTCGTGCGCGGATCGCGGGATCCTCGACGAGATTCGCCTCTTCCAGCCGGTTGATCACGACGGAGCGCAAGCGCACGGCGTCCGCCACGTTTTTCATCGGGCGCCCATAGTCGGCGAGGCCGGGCACGCTGCTCAAATCCGTGACGTTTCCGAGCGCCAGCACAAGGTGGGTGAAAGTCAGCGTGTGGTTGCGCGTGAAACGCCCCCCGTCGAGCACGAGCGATTTGCCCGCCCAGTCAATGTGCTGAATCGCCCCCTGGAGCACCGTGACCCCGCGGCAATATTGCCGGAGGGGATTCACCACGTCGGTCGGCGTCAGCGACGAGCCCGCGACCTCGGCGAGCATCGGCTGGAAAACCAGCACGTTGCGCTCGGAAATCAGCGCCACGCGTTTCTCCCCCTCCGTGGGCCCGAGCGCCTTGGCCAGCGCCCGTGCGCAATACGCCCCGGCAAATCCGCCGCCCGCAATCACGACATCGTAGTGCATACAGCGGGTGACGTTGCGCAGCGGACGCGCGAGCGCAAACCCGCGCTGCATCGCCTGCGCCCAACGTTGCACTTGGCGGCGCGTCTCCTGCTTGCAAGATCGCGCCATGCTTCGCCCGCCCGAGACCTTCGCCACCGCCCGCCTGTCCGCCCGGCGCCCGCGGGCCGACGATGCACCGGCGGTGTTGGCCGCGTATGCGAACGATGCGGAAGTGACGCGCTACCTCGCGTGGACGCCCTACCAGCGGGTCGAGTTGCTCGCCGATTTTCTCCGCGAGCGCGCCGCCGATTGGGAGCGGACCAAGACTGCTCCGCACTACGCCTGGATGCTCTGCCTGCGCGGCACTGATACGCCCATCGGCTCCATCGGCCTCATGCCCGACGGCCGCAAAGTCATGTGCGGCTACGTGCTCGCGAAAAAATTCTGGGGCCGCGGCATGATGACCGAGGCGCTCCGGCACCTGCTCGACTGGGCCATCGCGCAGCCCGACGTGGATCGCGTCTGGGCGTATTGCGATTTGGAAAATTCCGCGTCGATCCGCGTGATGGAAAAAGCCGGCCTCGCGCGCGAAGGCATCCTGCGCCGCTGGCACGCCTGCCCCACGATCGGCCCCGCCCTGCGCGACTGCGTCGTGTGCTCGAAGGTGAAGTGACTGCGGCGTCGCGCGACGGTGGCCGGGCTGCGCAGTTACACCGCCGCCGCAATTTTCGCGAAATTTCCCGGCGTTGATTTTGCAACCGCTGCGGGAGGTCCGCGTCTCGACGGTTGTAACCAAATCCGCCCTCATGAAAAACGAAGACCATTCCTTTCCTCTCCTCGCCGCCGTCATCATCGCCGGCGTGATTGTTGCCTGCCTTCCCACCACCGCCCACGCCAAGGAAAAAGCCCGCACGCGCGACGGCACGTTTGAAAACACCAACGGGAACTCCGGCACCGTTTCCGAAACCACGACGCGCACCAAAGGTGAGATCACCCGCGACGCCACGCGGACGAATCAAAACAGCCAGACCAGCTCGCGCAGCTCCGACCGTAAATTCGACAGGGCTGCCGGAACCGGCACCGTCGACACCACGACCACGCTCGCCAACGGCCAGACCGCCACCCGCGACGGCACTTTCACCAAAAATGCCGATGGCACGGTCACCAGCACCGGCACGGCGACGGGCGCCAACGGCAAGACCTCCGCCTACTCCGCTACCACGACCAAGACAGCCGACGGCAGCACCACTACCGGCACGATCACCGGTGAAAACGGCAAAACCGCCACCCTCAACTCCACGACGACACGCGCCGACGGCCAAAGCACCCGCGAGACGACTGTCACCAGCCCCAATGGCAAAAGCACCGAGCGCGTAGTCGCGACAAAACTCAACAGCGACGGCACCGGCACGCGCACCGTCGAAGTCACGAAACCCGACGGCACCACGGAAACGCGCACGGAGACCTTCACGGCCACCACCAGCGCGCTGCCGAAAAAATAAGCTCCCTCGCCTTCTCTCATTTGTCTGCCGCAACCCGCCGCCGTGAAGCTCTGCTTCGGCGGCGGTTTAATTTTTAGGCTCAACCAAATCGCGCCGCGAAGCTTGCCTTGCGTTTGGCGAGTCGCGAATTTCCACGCCGCCTCATGTTTCTCAAATCGCCCGCCTACTTCGCGAACAGAGACAGATCACCTACGGCCTGAGCGGCATCATTGCATCCTGCGAATGGGCCTCCGCGCCGCCAGCGATTTTCCTGCGCCCACGCCCGCCGAACCCGCACCGCCCGGCGAGGCCGCCCCACCGCAGGACCAAACCGAACTTCCCATTTGAAATTCCCATGAGCAAAGACCCCGTGCCCTCCGATTCGTCGCCCTTCGAGCAAATCCGCCGCGTCAACCCAGCAGGTAACGAATGCTGGTCCAGCCGGGAATTCGCGCAAATTCTCGGCTACAGTGACTACCGCAATTTCGAAACCGTGATCGAGAAGGCGCGCACCGCCTGCTTTAACAGCGGCCAGCGCATCGACGACCATTTCGTTGAGATCACCGAAATGGTCGGGATCGGCAGCGGCGCCCAGCGAGCCATCCGCACCGTGATGCTCTCCCGGTATGCCTGCTACCTCGCGATTCAAAACGCGGACCCGGCCAAGGCAATCGTCGCCGTCGGACAGACGTATTTCGCCGTTCAAACTCGTCGGCAGGAATTGAGCGATCAGGAGATCGAGGAAGGCCGTCGCCTCCTCCTGCGGCAGGAGCTGAAACAGCACAACGCGCAGTTGGCCGACGCGGCCCAGCTTGCCGGCGTCATCGAGCCCATCGACTATGCCATCTTCCAAAACCACGGCTACATGGGGTTATATGGCGGCTTGGGTGCGCAGGATATTCATCGCCACAAGAGCCTGAAAAAGGGGCAGCAAATTCTGGATCACATGGGCAGCACGGAGCTCGCGGCTAATCTCTTCCGTGCCACGCAGACCGAGGAAAAACTCCGGCGCGATAAAATCCGCGGCAAGGCGAATGCCAACGCCACCCACCACGAAGTCGGGGCCAAAGTTCGCCAGACGATCAAAGATCTCGGAGGCACCATGCCGGAAAGCCTGCCGGCGGCGGAAAGCATCAAGAAAATCGAGTCGCGGCAAAAGCGGATCGGCCGAAGCGGTGGCAAATCCTGATAGACTGCCAGAACTTCGCCCGAAAACAGCTCCCCTCGCTCCATTTCAGCGCCTCCTCCCGGAATCTGATTCGACGTTACTTTTTCTTCCGGCGCTGCGGCGGTTTTGTCGCCTCGTGAATCGCCGAGCGTGCGCTTTCGGCGGCGCGGATGATCGTCTTGCGCGCATCGCGCAATGCGCGTTCGCCGGTCGTGGCCACTTTCGCGCCGACATCGGCGACGAAGATCACACCGCGCTCGGCACGGCCACCCGGTTCCAAGTTTACGCCTTCGGCGGCGAGTTTCTGACGGAGTTTCTTTTCGATGATCGTGCGTTTCATGGTGAAAAATATTTCCCGGTTAATCCCCGCCGCCCGAGGAGCTGCCGCCCCCGCTGTCCCCGCCGCCTGAGGAAAAGCCCCCGCCGCTGTCGCCTCCGCCGAAGCTAAACCCGCCCGACGAACTATCGCCGCTTGACGATGAGTTGTAGGAGTAGGTGGGCGTCGCGTCGTGGTGGTAGTTGTCCACGCTGCTCCACATCGTGCGTTCCGAGGTGGAACCGGCGATATAGCCCAGCAGGAGGCTGTTCATGTCCATACCCGGGTTG
>JANYBX010000230.1 GCA_025360615.1 Opitutia bacterium | reverse complement strand
CGAGGACCCCATCGAGTTCGTTCATACCGGCAAAAAATCCGTCATCGTCCACCGCGAAGTCGGCGAACACACCGAGTCGTGCGCGGCCGCGCTGAAGGGCGCGATGCGCCACGATCCCGACATCGTCCTCCTCGGCGAAATGCGCGAGATGGAGACCATCAAGCTCGCCCTCGGCTGCGCCTCGATGGGCATGCTCGTCTTCGCCACGCTCCACACCAACAACGCCCCGAAGACCGTCGACCGCATCATCAACACCTTCCCCGCCGACGAGCAAAACCAAGTCCGCGTCATGCTCGCCGGCTGTCTCACGGGCGTCGTCGCCCAGCTCCTCTGCAAACGCGTGCCGAGCGGCCGCTGCGCCGTTCACGAAATCCTCCTCTCGCACGAGGCGCTGCCCAACACGATCCGCAGCGGCCAGATTGCGAACATCCGCGCCATCATCGAAAGCGGCGGCACCGACGGCATGGTCACGATGGACCAAAGCCTCATGGCCCGCGTGAAAGACGGCACCGTCGAGCCCAAGGAAGCCTACATGAAAGCCGCCAACAAAGCCCTCTTCGCGCCGCTGCTGTAACCCGGCCGGTGTTCGCCGCGCCTCCCGTTTTTCAATCGTTCTCGTTCTCTTACTCCTACTCGTTCTCGTGAACGCTCCCCTCGGACGAGAGAACGAATAGGAGTAAGAGAACGAGAACGATTAAGGTCTGGTTCAGTCGGCTCGCCACCCACCCTCACGTCCCCGTCCGATTCTGCGGGTCATGCCTCAGCACCCCCGCGATGCGCCAGACGTCCTCTTCCTTCACCAGCACGTAGTCATACGCCGCGCTCCCGCCCTCCTTCGCAAAAATCCGCGCCGTCAGCCTCGCGCGCGCCCCGTCGTCGCGCACGATCCCAAATTCCGCCCGCGTGTTCGCCCAGATTTCCGGGTAACCGTCGCGCACCATCTGGGCGAAACGCCGCGGCGGAGTCTGCATCTGCAAACCCGCCGCCGCATACGCGTAGGCGCGGGCCACCTCCCCCGCGCGAAAGGCCGCGAGCTGCCCCTCGATCACCGCGATCACCTCCTGCCGCACCGCCGGCTTGCTCGCGCGCACGCCCGGCTCCTCGCCCCGCGCCGCGATCCCCAACCATCCCGCCAAAATCGCCACCACGATAAATTTCATGCCGCCAGCATGACATCTGTCCCCGCGCTTGCAAAGCCCGCAGCCAACCTTCCCCCGCGCCGGCGTTTCAACATTTCCCCCTTCCCTCCATTTCAAAGTTTTTTTCTTTTCCTCCCATGCCTCCGCTCATCCGTCCCGCCACGGGCGCCGACCTCCCGCTCATCCTCGAATTCATCCGCGATCTCGCCGCCTACGAAAAACTTTCTCACGAAGTCACCGCCACCGTGGAAAAACTCCGCGCCAGCCTCTTCCCTGCCGACGCTCGCCCGGCCGCCGAGTGTCTCCTCGCCTTCGACGGCGATGCGCCCGCCGGCTTCGCGATCGCTTTCACCAACTACTCCACCTTCCTCGCCCAGCCCGGCCTCTATCTCGAAGACCTCTTCGTGAAACCCGCCTTCCGCCATCGCGGCATCGGCAAGGCCCTCATCCTCCACCTCGCCCGCCTCGCCAACCAACGCGGCTGCGGCCGCTTCGAATGGACCGTGCTCGACTGGAACGCCCCCGCGATCGCCTTCTACGAATCGCTCGGCGCCGAGCGCAAAACCGAATGGCAAATCTGCCGCCTCACCGGCGACGCCCTCTCGCGCTACGCCTGACCTGCCGCATCCGCGGTCGCGCTGCGTATTTTTCTCCCGTGCAACCCGCGCCAATCCCCGTCTCTATTCCGCCACCCCCCCCACCCCATGTCTTCCTCGTCGCCGCCCAACCCCGCGCTCGCCGAATTGCTTTCCGTCCTCGGCGAAGCCAACACCCGCGAGATCGTGCGCACGTTTCTGCACGAAGCCCCGCTCTTCCTGCAGGGCCTCGCCGCCCCCGAACGGCCGGAGCGCCATCGCGCCGCCCACAGCCTCAAGAGCTGCGCCGGCCTCATCGGGGCCCAAGCCGTCGCCGCCCGCGCCGCCCAGCTTGAAGCCCGCCTGTCGAAACCCGGCGGCGAAATTTTCCCGGCCGATATTTCCGCCCTCGCCGAAGACCTCGTCTCCGCCTCGCCCGCGCTCACCGCTTACGCCGACTCCGAGATTCCCGCCGCCTGAGTCCGTCCCCTCGCCGGTGGAGCGCGTTGAGCCAATACGCTTTTCGCCCCGCCAACAGCGGGCGCGTCACATCTTCACGAGCCCCGTCTGCACGCACCAGCGCACCAGACTGGCCACCTCGCGCACGCCCACTTTTTCCATGATGTTCGCGCGGTGCTTCTCCACCGTGCGCACGCTCAGGTCCAGCCGCGCCGCCACTTCCTTCGAGGAAAACCCTGCCGCTACCAATTGCGCCACCTCGATCTCGCGGCCGGATAGAATCTTCACCGCCTCGACCGAGGACGGCGCGGACACCGTGTCGGCCTTCGCCTCGACGGCGACCTTGGGCAACGCCGCCTGCGCCGCCGCCGCCGCGCCTTTCGGCGGAATGTGGGAGGAGAAAAACATCCCGCCCGCCATCACCGATTCCACCGCCTGCAAAATGTAGCTCACGGGCGCGGATTTATCGACGAGACCATGCACGCCCTGCGCCACGAGCCGCGCCGGCAGATCGCCATCGGGATGTCCCGTCAGCACCAGAATCCGAGTCGCCGGCAGTTGTGCGCGCACCTCGCGCACAATTTCCAACCCGTGCAAATCTGGTAAAAAAAGATCCACCGCCAACAAGTCCGGCTTCACGCGCAGGCAATAGGCCAGCCCTTCCTTGCCCTTCTCAAACGAGGCCGAGACATGCAGTCCGCGCACGCGCCCCAGCGCCATCGCGAGCATCTGACGGAAAACGGCGTTATCTTCGATGATGACTGCTTTCAGGGCCACGTTGCCAAAAACACAAAACGTCAGCGCGCCCCTTACAAGCCTTTATCTGACCGCCCCCGGCGCGAGCGTTCGCCACGGGCGGTGTTCCCGGCGGGTCTGGAAATTGATTGTGCTGGTTACACTGCCGAATCTGCTTCAACTGTGCCGGCCCCAATCCTCCACCGCTGGTGCTGCCCGTCCCCGCTGTTTTTCCGTAGCCTGTCCGCCCACCTCCAACGCTCATGCCCGCCCCGCTTGCCTTCCCCGCCCGCCCCTCCGCTCCCGCCGCCGAGGGCACGCTCTACGCCGCGCTCGCCGATTCGCTCCAGCACCTCGTCGCTCTGGGCACGCTCCGTCCCGGCCATCGCGTCCCCTCCGTCCGCCGCATGGCGCTCCAGCGCGATGTCTCGATCTCGACCGTGCTCCAAGCCTACACGCTGCTCGAGAGCCGCGGCTTTCTCGAAGCCCGTCCGCAATCCGGCTACTATGTTCGCCCTCGGCTGCCCAGCGACACGCTGGAGCCGCGCATGGCCCGCCCCATGGCCGCCCCGCGCTATGTCGGCGTCAACGATCTCACCGCCGAGGTCATCGCCCACTCCACCGATCCTGCCTACGTGCCTTTCGGCGCCGCGTGCCCCCACCATTCGCTTTTTCCCAACAAGAAACTCGCGCGGCTCCTCGGCGCCGTCGGCCGCGACGATCCCGCGCTCTTCGGCCGCTACGCGATGAACTGGTCCTACGAGCCGCTCGCCCGCGAGATCGCCCGCCGCTACCTCCAGGCCGGCGCGCCTCTCGCGCACGACGAACTCGTCGTCACCCTCGGCTGCACCGAGGCGATCAACCTCTCCCTCCGCGCCGTCACCAAGCCCGGTGACACCGTCGCCGTCGAGACGCCCACCTACTTCGGCATCCTCGAAACGATCCAGAGTCTCGGCCTCCGCGTGCTCGAAATCCCCACCAGCCCGCGCACCGGCCTGTGCCTCGACGCGACGCGCGACGCCTTCGCGAACCACGATGTGAAGGCCCTTTTCGTCATCCCCAGTTTCCAAAATCCCCTCGGCACCTGCATGCCCGATGAGAAAAAGGAGAAACTCTACCAGCTCCTCGCCGAGTTCGATCTCCCCGCCATCGAGGACGACATCTACGGCGACCTCCACTTCGACGAACGCCGCCCCAAGCCCCTCAAGGCCTGGGACACCGATGGCCGCGTCCTCCTTTGTTCCTCCTTCGGCAAAACCCTCGCGCCCTCGCTCCGCGTCGGCTGGTGCGCGCCCGGCCGCTACCTCGAGCGCGTCCGCCGCCTGAAGTTCACCAACACCCTCGGCACCCCCGTCGTGTTGCAAAAAACCATTTCCGATTTCCTGCGCAACGGTGGCTACGACCACCACCTCCGCTCCATTCGGCGCGCGTATCAGCACCAGCTCCACCTCTTCTCGCGCGCGATTCTCCAGCATTTCCCCGAGGGCACGCGGCTCAGCCGGCCCGCCGGCGGCTTCGTGCTCTGGTGCGAACTCCCGCCCGGCACCGACACGCTCCGGCTCTACCGCGACGCGCTGAAACTCCGCATCAACACCGCCCCCGGCGCCCTCTTCTCCGTGAAGGACCGCTACAAAAACTGCCTCCGCATGAACTGCGGCCTCCCGTGGGATGACATCATCGAGCAGGCGATCCGCACCCTCGGCACCCTCGCGAAAAAACAACTCCCCGCCGCCGCCGCTTGAGCAGCATCCCTCCCACCGCTCCACTCCGCCCATGAAAAAAACCGTCGCCATTTTCCTCTTCGACGATGTCGAAGTCCTCGATTTTGCCGGCCCCTTCGAGGTGTTTTCCGTCACCAACGAGCTGCGCGGCTCCGACACGTTCAACGTCTGCACCTTCGCCGTGAAACCCGGCACCATCCGCGCGCGCCACGGCCTCAAGGTCGTCCCCGACTACACCACCGATAACTGTCCCGCGCCGCACATCCTCTTCATCCCCGGCGGCGCGGGCACGCGCCCGTTGTTAAACCAGCCCGCGCTGCTCGAATGGATTCGCGTAAAGAGCCGCTCCGCCGAAATCGTCATGAGCGTCTGCACCGGCGCGCTCGTCCTCGCCAAGGTCGGCCTGCTCGACGGTCTCCGCGTCACTACGCACCACGAAAATCTCGCCGACCTCTCCGCGCTCGCTCCCGCCGCGACGCTCGATCCGTCGCAGCGTTTCCATGACAACGGAAAAATCCTCACCGCCGCCGGCATCAGCGCCGGCCTCGATTGCTCGCTCCACGTCATCGCCCGCGAACTCGGCGAACCCGCGGCCGCCGCCACGGCTCACTACATGGAATACCGCCGCACCTAAACCCAGGAGCGCGCCCGCCCCGGCCGCTTCCTCCGCCGCGCTTCATCATCGCCACCCGCGCCCTTGCCCCTCATCTCGCCGGGATGCGCATCGCCGCCGCTTAAATTCTCGCTCCGTGAACGCCCCCTCCCGCACCGCGCTCATCCTCGCCTTCACCGCGATCTACCTCGTTTGGGGCAGCACCTATCTCGGCATCCGCGTCGCCGTGGAAACCATGCCGCCCTTCGCGATGGCCGGCACTCGCTTCTGCCTCGCGGGCGCGCTGCTCTTCATCTGGCTCCGCCTGCGCGGCGCGCCCGCGCCCACCGCCCGCCAGCTCTGGGTCAACGCCATCATCGGCACCCTCCTCCTTCTCGGCGGCAACGGCCTCGTCGTCTGGGCCGAGCAGTTTATCCCCTCCGGCCTCACCGCGCTCCTCATCGGCGTCGGCCCGCTCTTCATCGTGCTCACCGAGTGGGCCTGGCCTGGCGGCACCCGCCCCACGGCCATCACGGCCGGCGCGCTGCTCCTCGGTTTCATCGGCGTCGTGTGGCTCGCCGCCCCGTGGGAAAATCCCACTCACGGCGGACTGCACGTTCCCGGCGTCGTCGCCATCCTCTTCGCCTGCGTCTTCTGGGCCCTCGGCTCGATCTATTCGCGCCATGCGAAACACGGCGCCGATCCGCTCCTCGCCTCGTCCCTCCAAATGCTCGGCGGCGGCGGCGCGCTCCTCGTCACCGCCGTTCTCCATGGCGATTTCGCCCGGCTTCAGTTCGGCCACATCAGCGCGCGCTCATGGGGAGCCTTCGCCTACCTGGTCCTCATCGGATCGCTCGTCGGATTTTCCACCTTCGTCTGGCTGATGAAAAACTGCCCGCCCGCCCGCGTCTCCACCTACGCCTACGTGAACCCCATTGTCGCCGTCTTCCTCGGCTGGCTCCTGCTCGGCGAACCCATCACCCCGCGCACGCTGATCGCCGCCGCCATCATCGTCGCCGCCGTCGCGATCATCACCGTGCAAAAAAATCCGCCCGCCCGTGGCTGACGCCCCCTCCATCGCGCTCGTCGGCGACTACTCCCCGGACGTCCCCGCCCATCGCGCGATCCCCCTCGCGCTCGAACGGGCGCGCACGGTCGCTCAATCCGCGATCACCTGGCGCTGGATCGCCACGCGCGACCTCGCCGACGCCCCGCGCGACCTCGCCGAGTTTTCCGCCATCTGGCTCGTCCCCGCCAGCCCCTACCAAAACACGGAGGGCGCCCTCGCCGCCGTCCGCTTCGCCCGCGAGACGCGCCGCCCCTTCCTCGGGACCTGCGGCGGATTTCAACACGCCGCGGTCGAGTTCGCCCGCCACGTGGCGGGCCTGCCCGCCGCCACGCACGCCGAGAACGATCCCAGCGGCACCACCCTCGTCATCTCCCCCCTCGCCTGCCCGCTGGGCGAGAGCGGGGGCGAGGTTCACTTCTCCCCCGACAGCCTCATCCGCGCCGCCTATGGTCGCGAGTCCGCGCACGAGGTCTATCGCTGCTCCTACGGTTTCAATCCCGCCTATCGCACCGCTCTCGAGCGCGCCGGCCTCCGCTTCACCGCCTTCGACCCCAACGGCGACATTCGCGCCGCCGAACTCCCCGTCGCCGTCCACCCGTTTTTCATCGGCACGCTCTTCCAACCCGAGCGTGCGGCGCTCCACGGCGCCACGCCCCCGCTCGTGACCGCCTTCGTCCGCGCCGCCGCCCTTTTTCCCCGCCCCGCCTAAACCCCGTCCGAAAAAACTGCGGGAAGGGCTTCACGCCCCGACTCCGCAGTGCGCCTTCGGAAAAACGAAATGAACTCTGAGCATTCAGCCCCACCCGCTCACCGATGATCCGGCCAAGCGCTGATCGGGTTTTCATTCGCATAAATTCGTGTCCATTCGCGGTTCAACGGCCCGAGTCTGCCCCAGCCCACGCGCCCGCGCCACTTGCTCCCGGGAAACTTCGCGGTAGTTTCGAGGTCAGAACCCTCCTCGCCATGAACTCCTTTCCCCGCCGCCTCACCGCCCTTGGTTTACTCCTCCCGCTGCTGTTCGCCGCCTGCAGCACGGTCAAAAGCCGCATCGATGAAAAGCCCGCCGCCTTCGCCGCCGCCGATCCTGCCACGCAGGAGAACGTTCGCAAAGGCGCCGTGGAAGTCGGCTATTCCGCCGATCTCGTCTATATCGCCCTCGGCAAACCCGACGACCAGATCAACACTATCACGAAGCAAGGCGAGGACGAGACGTGGATCTACCACAGCTATCATGAGGATTACGCCGGCACGGTCCGCACCGGTTACCGCCGCTACATCGTCATCGACCCGCGCACCGGCCGCCCGGTGGTTTTCATCGAGCCCGTCTACACCGACGTCTACCGCGAGCACACCGACGAACGCATCCGCATCATCTTCAAATCCGGCAAAGTCTCCGCGATCGAAGAACTGAAACGGTAAACGCGATTCGCCTGCCCGAGGCCGAGGCGGGCGACGGACCTTGAGGTGTGCGTCTTTCATCCGCGGCGGCGCATCCTGCGTTCATTCCTGCTGGACCCACGCTGGACTCGCGAACGAACCGAGTGGATAGCTCCATTTCCCAGTCCTATCTCCGGGGGTCGGGCGATACGGCGGACGCACCCGCGTTTCCGCGGCGGAAGACCAGGTAGCCGGCAAAGAGTGTCCACGTCGGGAAGAGGTCCAAGCCGGGGATCAGCTCCGGGATCACGGCTACCAGGATTTCCCAGCGACCGCCCCAGAGGATCAGCAGCGCGATCACCATCGCGCCGTCGCACACCGGCCAGAGCGGGGGGATGAGCCACTGCAGGCCGTCGGCCGCTATCGCGCACGCCATCGTCAGCATCGCGCGCATTTTTCCCGAGCGAGGGGGCTGGACCGTGGCAGCGTCCTTGATGATGAGGGTGCGTTTCATCGGCGGTCGTAGAAACCGGGGATGGCGAAATCCGTGTCAACGGCGGTTTCCCCGGGGAAAAGCACTTGGATCGCGTTGATCCGCGCGGGGCCCCAGCTCGTTTCGCCGGCCAGCCAGGTCTTCACGAAGGCGGCGATCGTCTTCCGCGCCGCGCCGCGCACGGTCGATTCATGGAGCAGCGCCTCGCGGTTGAGCCGGGGCGTGATGTCGGCGAGCGCCGCCCCGTTCATCTCCTCGCGGTTGGTGCGCAGCACGCCGGTGCTCGTGCGGATTTCCAAGCTGCGCGTATCGACGTTGATCGGCGTGAGCACGCGCAGTGCGGGCGCATGCACCACGCAGACGCGCACGCCATCCTTCTCCAAGGCCTCGATCTTCCACTGGGCGGTCGGGCCCAGCAGGGGGACGTAGTAGAAGGCGCGACCCAGGGCGCGCACCTCGGCGGTGCTGGTGCCAAAGATATGTTCGTCCACGTTGGTGAACTTCAACGCCAGATCCTGCTTGGCCACGAGTAGCGGTCCGAGCTTGTCGGTCGCCATCACACGGCCGATCTCAAGTTCGCTCGTCGAGCTGGTGTGGCTGGTGGTGAGAAAATTTCCCACGTGCTGCAGAAAACGGCCGGTCAGCGCGACGCTCTTCTCCAGCGGCGCGCTCGCGGCGCCGACGAGCGCCCCCGGCGTAAAGTGGGAGAAGAACAAATAACCGAACACGATGCCGACGATCGCGACCGTCGCCGCCGCGACATACTTCACCGGACTCGCGGGCGGGCGGCGCTGGTCGATGATTTCCAGAATCTCCTCTTCGTTTGGATTCAGGGACGACATGCCGCCAACGTAGGCGGGAATGCGCGTTCCGCACGTGGAAAACGCGCGCGGGACAAGACGATCGTCCGGGCTTCGCGCCCGGCACCCACGAGAAGGCGGGCGCGGGCACTGCGCGGTTGCGCGGGGCGGGGAATTTCTTTGGCTCGCAGTCATGGCGTTCCCCACCACCCGTTGGAGTCTGCTCGCGCAGGCGACGCTGCACGGGGATTCGCAGGCAGGCGCGGCGCTCGGGGAATTTTACCGGCGATATCGCGAGCCGGTGGTGGCTTTCATCGCGCGACAACCGGCGCTCCAGGGGCGGGCGGAGGATCTGGCGCAGGAGTTTTTTATTTTCCTGATCGAGAACTCCACGCTGCGACGGGCCGATCAGGCGCGCGGGCGGTTTCGTTCGTTTCTGCTTGCGACGCTCATGCGGTTTCTTTCACGCGAGCGGATTAAAAATGCGGCGGAAAAGCGCGGCGCGGGCCAGTCCCCGGTGTCGCTCGACGACTTCGGCGACAGCAGTGGCGAACTCGCGGTGCCGCCGGCCGTGGCGCGTGCGTTCGACCGCGCGTGGGCGCAGGAGCTGCTCGTGAGCGCGCGTAGCGAAGTGGAGGCCGCGTGGGTGGCACGGGGGCTCGCGGCGGAGTTTGCGACGTTGCAAAATTATCTGCCCGGCGCGGGGGAGACGCCGGTTTACGAGGCGGCGGCGGAGCGGCTGGGGTGGCCGCTGGCGCGGTTGAAAACCGAGGTGTTTCGCCTGCGGGCGCAGTTTCGCGAAGTGCTGCGCGCGGCTGTGGCGTTGACCGTGGATGCGCCGCATGAGGTGGCGGAGGAGATGGCGCATCTCCGCGCGGTGTTGGCGGACGCGAGCGCGTGAATCCGGTGGACGCCGCGCCCGCCAGCGAACGTTGCCGCACGTGCGGCGGGGAGTTTGCGGTCGGCACGTGGTGCGCGCGGTGCGCGCTGGACGAAGTGCTGGCGGAGGAAACAGCGGGGAGCGCGGGAGCGGCGGGCGCGCTGTTCACCGTGGAGGGGCACGGGGTGTTGGCGGAGCTGGGGCGCGGGGCGGCGGGGATCGTTTACCGCGCGCGACAAGAGCGGCCGGCGCGCGAGGTGGCGCTGAAAATTTTGCGGCCGCACGAGGCGGGGTCGGCGGAATCGCGGGCGCGGTTTCGCCTGGAAGCAACCACGGTGGCGGGGCTCGACCATCCGGCGATTTTGCCGGTGTTGAGCGTGGGCGAGCACGACGGGCTGCCGTATTTCACGATGAAGCTGTGTGTCGGCGGTTCGCTGGCGGAGCGGGTCGCGCGGTATCGCGGGGCGTGGCGGGAGAGCGCGTCGCTCGTCGCGACGCTGGCCGATGCGGTGCATCATGCGCACCAGCGCGGCGTGCTGCACCGGGATTTGAAGCCGGGGAATATCTTGTTCGACGAGGCGGAGCGGGTGTTTGTGAGCGATTTCGGAATCGCGAAAAGCGTGCGCGGCGTGGACTCGGCCGCGCCCGTGACGCAGCCGCTTTCCGTGATGGGCACGCGCGGCTACGTCGCGCCGGAGGTGCTGCGCGAGGGCGCGGGTGCGGCGACATTGACAGCGGATGTCTATGGACTCGGGGCGATTTTGCACGAGCTGCTCACCGGTGCGCCACCGGCGGAAAACGCGGGCGGTGCGGTGACGTTGAAAGGCGTGCCGCGTGACTTGAGCGTAATCGCGGCGAAGTGTCTCCAGCCGGAGCCGGCGGCGCGCTACGTCTCGGCGGCGGCGTTGGCGGAGGATTTGCGCGCGTGGCTCGCAGGCCGGCCAATCGCGGCGCGGCCGGTGTCGGCGGCCATGCACATGGCGGCGTGGGCGCGGCGGAATCCGGTGCTGGCGGCGCTGGCGTTGGCGTTGGGGGTGACTCTGGCGGGTGGCGCAGTGGTGCTGGGGGTGACTCTGGCGGGTGGCGCAGTGGTGCTGGGGTTGAAGAACGGTGAGCTGCGGGGGGCGTTCGCGCAGTCGCAGGCGAGATTGGCGGACGCGCTCGTGGCGCAGGCGCGCGCGGTGCGGCAGAGCGGGCGCGTGGGACAGCGGGTGGACGCGCTGAAACTTTTGGCGCAAGCGGCGAAGATCAACCCGAGTGAAGCGGCGCGCGACGAGGCGGCGGCGGCGTTGGCGCTGGCAGATTGGACGGAGCGAAAGGAGGTGCAGCCATGGGCGGGAGAATCGGCGGATGCGGTGCCGGCGCCGGATTTCACCCGAGTGCTGGTGGAGGATGAGAAGATGAATTTCACCCTGCGCGAAACGGCGACGGGCGCGGAGCGGTGGGTGTGGCACGGGTCGGCGGCGGCGGCGACGATGCCAGTATTTTCTCCCGACGGGCGGTGGGTGGCGGTGCGGCTGCAGGATGAGGTGGTGCAGGTGCTGGCGGTGGCGGATGGGAAACCCATGCTGCGGCTGGAGGGACGAGCGTATGCGTTCAAAGGATCGGTGTGGGGCTTCGGGCATGACATGGATTTTTCCCCCGACGGGACGCGGCTGGCGGTAACGCGGACGGAGGGAGGGGTGAGTTTTCACCGGCTGCCAGGCGGCGAGGCGGACGGCGAGTGGGCGGCGGCGGAGCGGGTGACCGTGATGGCGTTTTCACCTGACGGCACAAAGCTCGCCGTGGGCGGAGGAAAGAAGCGGACGGACCGGGTGCTCGCGGTCGTGGAGGCGGCGAGCGGGCGGACGCTCGCGCGACAAACGCCGGGGGGCCGGCTGGAATTTTTGGCCTGGTCGCCGGACGGGCGCTGGCTGGCGGCGCGGGCGGACGGCGGATTGACGGAGGTGCGCGCGGCGGGCGACTTCGCGGTGCGAGCGATGATCCCGGACAAAGGGGCGTTGTATGGGCGGTTTTTGGCGGACGGACGGCGGTTGTTGTTGAGCGAGCAACTCGGTCGCACGCGGCTGTGGGAGATTGACCGGGGGCAGTTGCGGTTGGAAGAGGACGAGGCGGGTCGGCCGGGCTCGTGGTATGGCGGCGAGCCGCTGCAGTTGTGGCGCTCGTATGCCGCGGGGCCGGTGGTGCTGACGACGTTGAGCGACAGCCCGGTCTGGCGGGCGGGCAACACCGATGAGACCGGCACGACGGTGCCGGTCGTGGGCGGAGCGGCGGCGAGTTCGGCCGATGGGCGGTTCCTCGCGGTCGGGGGCTGGGGGGGCGGGGCGATCTATGACGTGCGGGAGGGGAGGACGCGCGTGGCATTTAACTTCGGCGGGGCGGACGACGTGGGCACGGTGAAACTCGACGAGGCGGGCGGCGCCGCGTGGGTGGCGCTATCGAGGAGCGGATTGTGGCGTCATGCATTCGTCCGCGATGCGCAGGGTGGCTGGGGCGCGCCGGGCGCGGGCGAACGAGTGGACGCGGAGGCGGGGTTTCATTGCGCGGATCTCAACGTGGCGAGCGGACGGCTCGCGCTCGTGCGGCCCAACGACGGCACGGTAAAAATCGTGGACGTGCGCACGCGGGCGGTGGTCGCGCGGTGGACTCACGCGGGCGCGGCCAGCGCAGCGTTTTCGCCCGACGGCGGACTGTTGGCAGTGAACGCGCGCGCGGGCGGTGGCGGCAAGGGCGTCGCGGTGCATGACTCGCTGACGGGCGTGGTGGTGTGGGCGCTGGGGCGCGAGGCGGGCGAAGGCGTGGCCTGGAGCGCGGACGGCCGGTGGATCTTCGGCGGAGAGGCGAAAACCAAGGGCTCCCTCTGGCGCGCTGCGGACGGGACGCGTGGACCGGAGTTGATGACGGACGCGACAGACTGGATCCGGGCGGGCGGGTTTTCCCCGGATGGCCGGTGGCTCGCGCTCGGCGAGCGCAACGCGGTCGTGCGGCTGGTGGACCCGGCCACGGGGAAAATTTTAATCCGGCTCACCCCGCCGGAATCGTTGGGCTACGTGCCTGCACTCGCGTTTGCGGGGAACGAGCAGTTGTGCGCGGTCGGCATCGAGGGGCGCGTCCATACATGGGATTTGGCGGCGCTGCGACGGGAACTCGGCGCGGTGGGACTGGATTGGAGCGAGACGGCTACGAGGCGCTGAGTGAGACGCGGAAAACCGCGGGCGGAAGTTTTACTGAAACTTTCCGCCAGCCACATGCATAGAAGGTAGAGAGATGCACTCATGGTCTCGCTTCTTGCAGCTCATCACGCCACCCGGTCCTCAATCATCCCACTCAGCAAATAAACGCTCGTTCCTTCCCGTCATGAAACTTACCTTCGTTCGTAAATTCTCCCTCCTCCCGCTCGCGGGCGTGCTCGCGCTTTCGGCTCAAGCGCAGATCGCAATTTCTACGAGTTCGCTCAACGACGGATCCGTCTTCACGGTCTCCAACAGCGATCTTTTCCAGACGAGCGTCTCGTCGGTCACTGCGATCGGAGGATTTTTCCCTTTCACGGCGACGACCTTGCCGCTGTTGACGGATGGGGCGTTCGGCGCGGCGAACACCGACGGCACGGCCAGCGTCGGGCCGAGCGCAGGCACGAAGATCACCTTTGCCTTCAACCTCGCGCTCAGCCCTCTCGGTTACAATCTGACCAACCTCCGCACGTATGCGGGCTGGGACAGCGGTCGCGACGGGCAGGAATAGAAGGTCGATTTTTGGACGGTGGCTG
>JANYBX010000226.1 GCA_025360615.1 Opitutia bacterium | reverse complement strand
TTTGAGTTTTGGGTTTCGGGTTGTCGGAACTCGGAACTCCCAACTCGGAACTCGGAACTTCAATTCCGGAACCCGGAACCTTGGTGACGCGTAGCGTCACCTGGCCGGTGGCGGTGAACTTGATCGCGTTGCCCAAAAGGTTGTCGAGGACCTGGCGGAGTTTTTGCGCGTCGGCTTCGACCCACGCAGGGAGGTCGGGCGCAGTCTCGGTGGTGAAGGTGAGATTTTTCGCGGCGGCGGCGTGGGTGTGGGAGGCGGCGATGTCGCGGAGGAGATCGCCGAGGGCGAAGGGTGCGGGACGGAGGGTGAGTTTGCCGGCTTCGATCTTCGCGAGGTCGAGGACGTCGTTGATCATGTGCAGGAGGTGTTCGCCGCTTTGGTGGACGATGCGGAGGCGTTCCTGCTGGTCGGGCGCGAGACGTTTGTCGGCTTGGAGGAGTTGGGCGTAGCCGAGGACGCCGTTGAGGGGGGTGCGGAGCTCGTGGCTCATGGAGGCGAGGAAGGCGCTCTTGGCGCGGCTGGCGGATTCGGCGGCGTCGCGCGCGGTGGCGAGATCGCGGGTGCGGAGCTCGACGAGGGCTTCGAGGCGGAGGCGTTCGCGCTCGGCGCGGGAGAGTCGCCAGCGGATGTAACAGAAAATAGCGGACGCGAGCGCGACGGCGTAGAGCACGAAGGCAAGCGGGGTGAGGTGCCACGGCGGCGTGACCGAGAAAGCCAGCAGCGCCGGCTCTGACATTCGGTGAAGGCTGTCGCGCGCGCGGACGAGCAGTTGGTAGTGGCCTGCGGTGAGGCCGGTGAAGCTGACCTCACGGGCGGGTTTGAACGCGCTCCACTCCGTGTCCCAACCGATGAGCTTCGTCTGGTATTCGACGTTAGCCCCACGCTCGAGGCGAGGGGCGTGAAACGCGAAGGTGTAGGGGTGGCGCGAGT
Organism: Opitutia bacterium; assembly: GCA_025360615.1. GTDB lineage: Bacteria > Verrucomicrobiota > Verrucomicrobiia > Opitutales > Opitutaceae > Tous-C4FEB. The sequence goes on along the minus strand of JANYBX010000226.1, from coordinate 3,186 downwards.
AGCGGTAGCTCGTGGGCGCGGCGGGGGCGAGCGGTTGGGCGACGGTCTGCGCTTCGAAGTGCGTGAGCTGGGTGCGCCACGCGATCGCCGGGGCGGTGAGGGCGCTGCGCTGTACGCGCGCGACGCCTTCGGGATGGGCGATCCAGACGACTTCGGCGTCACCGTCGCCTTCAGCGAGGATTTGGATCGCGCCGATGGGGCCGAGGATTTCCTGCACGCTGGGCGGAGCAGGCAAGAATTCGCCGTGCGTGGAAGACTGGCGCACGATTCGACCGAAGAGCGGGGCATCTTTGTTTTCCTCAAAACTCGCGGAGGCCCACGCATCGCCGTTCGCGGAATCGGCGGTGATGTTGAGGAGTCCGACGGGATGGCCGTGGAACGTGATGCGGTCGTCGGGCACGAAACGATCCGTCGCGGGATCGAAGCGCACTTCGCCGGCGGTGGACGTGGCGGAAAAGGTGAGCCCGAAAGGCGAGGTCAGGCCCACGATGGAATCGCCGCCGACGGGAAGTTTGCCGCGGGCGGAATCGTAAACGGTCGCTTGCGCGTGGCCCCAGAGCTCGGGGCCGTTGGCGGGTTGCAGGCGAAGCAATCCGCGGGTCGAGGTCGCGAGCCAGACCGTGCCATCGGCATCCTCGTGGATGGTGCGGACCTGACCGATCTCGGGGAAACGTTGGAGTTCGCGCGGCGTTTCGGTGGCGAGCGAATAGATGGCGGCGCCGGCGCTTTGACCGACGAAGAGCAGGCTCGGGTCGCGGCGGCTGCGAGCAAGCGAGACCATGGAATTTTCCGTTTCGACGATGCGTTCGAGCCGGCCGTGAGCGAGGCGCCAGAGTCCGCTGCTATTCGCGACGAGAAGGCCGGAGGCGTGGGAGAGGAGTTGTTGCGGGTAACGCGGGGTTCCGGGCACGGGCTTGAAGGCGGAGAGCCCGTCGCGGGCGCCGGGGGCGAGCTGCAACACGCCGGTCGTGGCGCTAAGGTAGAGCTGGCCGTCGTGCCGAAGGAGACCGTGGGAGAGGCCGTTGGGCACGCCCTCGGCTTCGCCGAAAAGGGAGATGGCTTCCGGCTGCTCGATTTGAAAAGGGCCGGAAAAAGTCGCGACCCAGAGCGCGCCATCGCGATCCCGATTCAGGTCCATGATCGCGCTGTCGGCCAAGCCCTCGGCTTTGCCGAGGCGGCGCACGAGCCGGCCCTCGGCGTCCACGACGAGGAGGCCGCTGTCGGTGCCGACATACCATCCGCCGCCAGGGCGAGGGAGCGCGCAGAGCACCCGATTTTTGCCGAGCGTGGTTTTGAATTCGGGCGCGAAGGGTTCGACGACTTCGCCGCGCAGTCGGAAAAATGCACCGGCGGAATTCACGCCTTCAATCGCGCCATCCCCGGTGGCGAACAGGCGCGTGACCGTCGGTCCGCCGACGAGCGGATCCCGGCTGACGACGCGAAACGCCGTGCCATCCCAACGTTGCAGTGACTCGTTCTTTAGTTGGAAAAATATTTGCCCGCCCGCGCCGATGAGCGTGCCGGTGCTGGGGAAATTCCAGATCGTGAAGGCGTCGTTTTGCCAGCGGAGGACTTTCGTCTCGGTGGCAAACCAGACGGCGTCGGGGGTGACGATCGTGTCCCAGACGCGGCCAATTTTCCGATCCGCTGCGGGCAAGCGGTCGGCCAGCGGCTGGAAACGCCAGGCGCCGTCCGGTCCGCGTTCGCAGTAGCCGAGCTGGTCGACGCCGCCGAGCCAGACGCGGCCGGCGGCATCGACTCCGAGGGAGCGCAGGGCGGGGATGTTGGTTTCCAGACTCTCCCACGCCGAGCCGTCGAACTCGTGCAGCATCGAGCCCGCGAGGAGGAGGATGGAGCCGGTAAGCGGATGCTGGAGGACGCGCGCGGCGACCGGACTGCCATGGTAATCGCGGGGTTTAAACGAGTGGATGAGCAGCGCCCCGGTCTCATAGACTTCGGCGCGCAATGACGGCGCCGCAAAAACGAGGACGGGGAAAAGCAGCGCGACGCGGGCAAACGAATGCGAGCGGCGGAGCGAGTCGAACAACGAAACGGGGCGGCGCGGGCGCGGCACGAGAGTCACCGGGCCGAGCTTTTATTTCACCGCTGCAGGCTTGGCCGCGGGCTCGGCGTGCTGGCGGTAGAAGAGCGCGGTGTGGCCGACGACGCCGACGCAGGCGCAGTGACCCTCGGCGGTGATTTTTTCACAGAGGGCGGCGCGGGCGTGGCGGTCGGCGTCGCCGACGAAGCGGAGTTTCACGAGCTCGTGCGCGCGGAGGGCGCGGGTGAGTTCGCCGAAAAAAGCGGGAGTGATGCCTTCCTTGCCGAGCTTGAGCGTGGCATCGAGCTGCTGGCCGAGGGCGCGGAGTTTTGATTTTTGCGCGCCGGTGAGAGGAGTGTTTTCCATGTGGAAAAAGGGATGGCAGGCGCGCGGGCGAATGGGAATGAGTTTTTGCGCGGGGCGGGCGGAAGGGCGAACGGTGGCGTGCCGTTTACCCGAAAAAATTCAACGGCAGCTCGCGAAACTGGCCGGGGGAGAGTTCGCCGAGATCAAGTTCGCCGAAACGCGCGCGGTGCAGCGCGAGGACTTCGTGGCCCTGGCTCGCGAACATCCGGCGCACTTGATGATAGCGACCCTCGGTGAGCGTGAGCTCCGCTTCGCGCGGGGAATTCATTTTCAGCCCGGCGGGGGCGCAGGGCGTTTTCTCGTCGGGGAGGAGGAGGGTGCCCGTGGTGAAGAGCGAGGTGAGTTCGGCGGCCCGGGCGGGCGGGAGGTCGGCGGCGAGCGTGGCGCGGTAGATTTTCGGGACCTTGTGTTTCGGCGAAGTGAGGCGGTGCACGAGCGCGCTCTGGTCGGTGAGGAGGATGAGCCCGCTGGTATCCTTATCGAGCCGGCCGACGCTAGTGACGTGGGGATTGCGCCGCTGCCAGCGGGGGGGGAGGAGGCTGTAAACGTTGGGGCCTTCGCGGAGTTCGTGGGAGCAAACGAGGCCGAGGGGTTTGTGAAGCACGAGAAGCAGGCCGTCGGGATGATCGAGCGGCTCGCCGTCGACGAGGACATCGGCGGCGTGGGCTTTGGTGCTTGGGCCATCGGCGGGCGCGCCGCGCACGAGGACGGCGTCGGAATCGATCCATTCGCGCGCCTCGCTGCGGGAGCAATAGCCGAGATTGGAGAGGAGCTGGTCG
>JANYBX010000109.1 GCA_025360615.1 Opitutia bacterium | reverse complement strand
CCGAGCACCCAGTCGTGGAGCGTGGGCAGCACGCCGAGCTCGACGATGCCCTTGGCGATCTCGCGACGCTCGTCGGTGGTGAGCGCATCGTGGATGCTGTCGAAGCCCACGGCGGCGTTGTAGAGCGTGCGCGCGAGGCCGAGGCCGGCGTGCCAGACGGGCTCGCGTTTCAACAAGTCGGGCTCGCCCCAGTTCGCACGATGGATTTCGCGGAGGAGTCCGTCGCGCGCCAGCGTCGCGTAGCGTTTGTCGCCCGTCATGCGGTAGGCGAGCGAGAGGGGCTCGATGGAGCGGCTGGCAGTGTCGGGTTTTTCGAGCGCTTGGTTCGCGGTGGCGAGAATGGTGGCCCACGCGTCGGCGGAGGATTTTTCCGCGGCGATGCGTTCCTTGAGTTGAGCGACGCGCTCGGCCGTGAAGTAGAGTCGCGGGTGGGCGGCGCGGGGCGCGAACGCCTGGCCGAAAAGGGCGCACGGCAGCAGGAGCGCGAGCAGAAACAGAAAGCGAAGTTTCATGGGGCGAAACGGGGTTTGCCCATAACTAGTCGCGGCACCCGCTCGCGACCAGTGTCAGTTTAGTTTCACTGGCAGATATTTCCTCCGTCAGGTCGCGAGGGTCACGGCATCACTCTCACCACCACCGTCGAGCGCGGGCTAACGTTGAGCACCGCACCCGGTAACACCGGACGGGATGACATGAGTTCGCGGGGCGCATTCGCATTCGCCGGAATCTTCATTTCGAAAGTTTTGTCCTTCGTCGTATTCATGCCGATCAAGTAGGGGCCATAGCGCAGCGTGTAGAACGAGGCTTTGCCGGCGTAGACGCTCTCGTCACCGGGCTTGAAGCGCACGCCTTCCGGTAGCTTCGCGATGGGCAACACTTCGCCGGCGTGGGCCGAGTGCAGCTCCGCTGGATAACGCGGGCCGCCACCGCCGAAACCAAAATTCGTCCAGTCGGGCCGCGTGTAATTGAGTCCGCTCGGCTCGAACTCCGCCTCCTCTTGCACGACGGCGATGCGGTCGACCGTCGGCGTCGTGAAATGAACGCGGGCCAGAAAGTTCACGGCATGACGCGCGCGCCAGTAGAGCGACACGTAGAGGAGTTCATCCCCGTGCTTCACCGCGACGACGCCGTCTTCCTCGTCGGTGAAAACGAAATCGGGCGCGCCCGGCGTCATCGGCAGGCGGTGTGCGCTCGGGGGCTGCGCCTTGAGCAACGCGCATTGGTCGGGCACGCCGAGGAGGCCGGCCGTCACGCGCAGGCTCGTCTCCTTTAGGCGGTCGCGAAGCGAGGCGAAGAATTGGTTGTCGGCCAACATCTGCTGCGCATAGCCCACTGATTCCGGATCGAGCGTCGCCGCCACGGAATAGAGCGCGGAGCCATCCCAGCTCGGACGCTCACCGTAGGCGACGTCGCCGGGATAATGTCCGCCGTCGCGCCAGCCGATGATCGTCTCGATCCGCATCGCGCGAAATCCCTCGGCATCGACCATGGGGTAGCGAAAAACGCCGCGGGCTTTTTCGAGGCGGACGAGTTGCGCGCGGATTTTTTCGTCACCGGGCTGGCCGGGCGCGGGCCGGGTTGCGTCGTAGATCGAAGTGACCCAGTCGAGGACTTCGCCGTAGTAGCCGACATAGCCCAGTTCCTTGGTGAGACCTTTGGCCGTGAGCTGCCAGTAGTTGGAGCCGACGCCCCAGTTTCTCGAGCCGGCGCGTTCCGCCGGGCCTTCCCCTCCCGCATCGCTGTCGCGCCACGGCTCAAGGCCGATGGATTCGTAGAGATAGCGGCGGATTTCTTTTTCCGGCAGCGCGTGCGCAGGATCGACGACGGCGACGCCGCGGTTGGCGAGATAGATGCCGTAGAGATCGTTGATCATCGACTGATTCGTGTAGAGGCGGCGGTGGCGGCGGTGCCAGTCGCGGCAGGCGACGAGCATCTCGGAATACGCCGCGCGACGCGTGAGCTGCGCGCCCTGCCCATCGTCGATCGTCGCGTCGAGCAATGGAGCGAGTGGCACGGCGAGCAGGCGGATGGCGTCACCCGACGGCCCGAGGCCAAACCAATCGGCGTTCGGCGTGGCGGGGTCGGACTCGGCGAGGCGGGGATTTTTCCGATACACGGCGAACGTGGCGTCGAGACTTTTCACCACCTGAGTGACGGTCGCCGGTTTCCCGGCCCCCGAGGTCCAGGTCACGTGATAGGCGCGCGCGAGAAACTGCGTCTGCATCTGGTTCAGCGGCGCAGCGGAGCCGAGGAGCTTCTTCACCTCGCCATCGACGCGATGCTTCACGGTGTCGATCAGTTCAACTCCGGGGCCGGGGCGCGTCGGGGGATTCAGCGGGGCGAATCCTTGTTTCTCGTCGGGCGGCGGGGCGAAAAATCCGTCGGTGTGGATCGCCATGGCGTAGATGCCGCGCGTGGGCTCCGTCATCGCGTGCTGGTATTTCTCGAAGGTCGCGCCGTAGCCCCAGGTCGGGCCGGTGCCGCGAATCTCGAATTTCAGCTCGGTCTGGCCGCGCGTGAGCGCGAGGGGGAGCGGCGACGTTTGATAAAAAAACCGGCCGTTGTAGCCGGGCGCCCCGCCGGCGATGTCGAGGATGTCGATGTCGCCGAGATGGCGGTAGCCGATTTGTTTCCCCGCGCAGAAAAGGATGAGGTTGTTGCTCGTCACATCGGAGCCCCAGAAGCGGACGGTGGCGTAGTTTTCTTTTTCCGGGTCAACCTTGAGCGTGAAGGCGATGATGCCGCCCTGCCAGTCGACGGGCGAATTCGGGAGGAGTCGGCGCGCGGGTTCATCCAAGCCGCCCCGAATCACCTCGGTGCGCGCCGCGCCGAGGCCGTGGGCCTGCTCGGAGGCGGGATCGCCGAATGCGATTCGGTCCAGTGCGGAGGATGACGGTGCCGCGATGGCGGCCGCGGCCGAGAGCAGGAAAGTCGCCCAGAGGAGAGAAAGAGGAGTGCGCATGAGGATGATTTAGTGGCGGAGAGTTTTTTCGCCCTGGGTGACGCCGCTGTCGTTCACGGCGTCGACGGTGAAGAAATAATCCGTGCCGAGGTTGAGCGCGCGGAAATCGAGTTCGGTGGCGCGGTAGACCTGATAGTTCCCGAACAGCCGGTCGGCCGCGATGCCGTAGCGCACGATGTAGAAATCAGCACCGGACACGGCGCTCCACGCGAGGTGGACATGGCGGGGATCGGCGGCGTCGCGCTCGACTTGGAATTCTTTCACCCCGGCGGGCGCGGTGCCGAGGCCGGAGCCGAAGGCACGCAGGCCCGAGAGCGAGAAGCGCCCGCCGGCGGGCATCGCGACGTTCGTGATGCGGAGGTAGCGCGCGCGCGCGGGCTGATCGAATTGCACGTAGTCGTTGGGCGCATCGCGGCCGTGCTCGCGGCGGTCGAGGAGCGGCTTCCACTGCTTCGCGTCGTCGGAGGCTTCCACGAAATATTTGTAGGCATGTTCGCCAAGGTAGTCGGTGCTGAGCGCGCCTTCGTCCGCGAAGTCGATTTGCAGCGCGTCGATGCGGCAGGTTTTACCGAGGTCAGCTTCGAGCCATTCGCCGGGGTTGCCGGTGGCGGCGGCGACGCAGACGGAGGAGCGCAGAGGGGACATCAAGGGACGGTGGATTCGGAGCGGACGACGCGACCGTCCTTGGTTTCGGTGAGGTGCACGGCGACGGGTTTCTCGTCGTCCGCGAACGCGACGATGGAAATTTCCTGCACGCGGCCGTCGGCGAGCTCGACGCGGAGGGCGTCGGGGCCGGTGGCGCGGGCGGATTTCACGAGGGAGTTTTTCTCGTAGGGCTCGATCAACGTCAGGAAACGCGCGGTGACGCCACGCGCGCGGATGGCGACGGTCTTGCGCAATTGCTCCTCGTCGCCGACCGGCCAGTCGCCGCCGACCGAGGCTTGGAAACGGACGGCGTTCACGCCCGCGAGATCGACGGAGATGAGCCCGGCCTCGTGGTCATTTTTCGGCTCGGCGCCGAGCACATCGTCGTAGCCGAGGCCCGCGATCCGCACCGGTCCGCCCTCGTAATCGCGGCCGGGCGCCGGAGCGGTGATGACGTTGTTGAAAACTGGTTTTAGCTGTGCGAGCGGGAGAGTTTTTCCCTCGGCGGTGACAATCATGGGCGCGCCCCAGAAGAGAGTGTTGCGGCCATTGGCGGGGCGCTTGGCTTGGGTGGAGAGCCGGAGGGTCTTCACGCCGCGCACATCCACGTCGATGTCGGCGCGGCCGAGGTTCCACGCGCCGAACGCGCCCGCGGCGAGCGAGCGGTCGTCGCCTTTCACCTCGTAGAAAAGTTTTTTCCCAATATTCCAGTTCTCGGGAAAGTCACCGGTGGCGATCTCCGGTTTTTGCGGCCAGAGCACGCGGACATCAAGGTGGAGGTCGCCCGGCTCCGAGTGGGATTTTTGCCCGCCGGTCTCCCAGTTTTTCCCGTCGCCGAAGCGATGCACGGACTGCACGAGCACGGGTGCGGCGCCGGCGTAGCGGTCGACGTTGGTGATGAACTGGCCGCGCACGGGCTCGGTGAAATCCGTGACGTCGCCCGGCTTCGGGTGCCCCGCCGGGATGGCGACAAACGGCGCGTCGCCGGATTTTACTTTCTCCCACTGTTCGTAGTCGCCGAAGTAAGGGGGATTCGACCAGCGGGAAATGTTTTCCGCGGCCGTCACCTGCATCAGCGCGCCACTATGGAAGAGCAGCGAGCGCGACGACTGCGGCTCCTGCTGCTTGGCGTCGACGACGACCATGTTGTGCGCGAGCGAGGGCTGCACCCACCATTTATACATGTAACTTCCATAGCCGAACCACGAGGTCTCGGGGTTGTAGAAACTGCGGCCGTAGCGCATCAGCGAGAGGAGACTCAGCCGGTCGAAGTGCCCGTGGTAACTGCCGTGGGTGCCGTATTTGAATGCGACTTGGATTTGTTCGCGCGGCTCTCGGCCGGCGGTTTGCGAGCGGAGGACGGCGACGCCGGCATTGTCGGAGTGGCCGGAAACGCGATACACGGCGGGCGTCTCGGCGGGGAGTTCCGGCACGCCATACACGAGATCGCGGTGACCGCCGCGCTGGACGATGGTCGCATACGCCGGATCGCGAAAAGCATGGTAAGCCAGCTCGAAGGGCCCGCCGCTGACGACCTGCTCGTGGCCGTCGCCCATGCCGAACATCACGCCGCGGTAGTCGGGATAACTCACGATGCCATCCCAGAGCTGCTTGATCGTGACCGTCGTTTTCGGGAGCGGGCCGTATTTTCCGAACGCCATGCCGAGAAAGTTTTCGAACTCGAACGGACGCAGGCCGACCTTCGTGGTCAGCGCGACCGGGATTTTCCGATCGAGAAAATCGATGCCGAACGGCCGGGCCGCGAGGCCGAGGCGGGTGAACTCCTCGGCGCAACCGAGGTTGTAGCTGAGCGACATCTCATACCACCAGCCGTCGCTCATCACGCCGTAGCGCACATGGTCGATGATGCCGCACGGGCCCTCCATCAGTTGTTGGAAATGCGCGAGGTCTTGCACGGCGAGCGCGCACATCGCGGCGGGGATGAGATTGAAAACGGACCAGTTGGAAATGCCGCCGTCGCCCATCATGTCCTCGACGACACCGATGTAGAGGCGGAAGGTCTGCTCGATCTGCCGCTGGTCGGCAGCGGTGAGCAGGCCGGAGTCGTGGATCGCATCGTAGGCCTCGACACAGCCGCGGAAAAAACCGCCTTCCTGCGGGATGCCCTGGCTGTTCGCGTGGCGCGTGCGCGGGTAGCCGTTCTCCGGGCTGGAGAGCCGCCGCAGGAAAAGCGCGAGTTTTTCCGCGTATTTGTTTTCCCCGGTCAGGCGATAGGCGAGCGCGCAGCGGGAGAGCTCGCTCTCGATGTAGGATTTGAAAACGGCGCGCGTGCCGTCGGGCGCGCGGTTGTGGGGAAACGGCTCCGGCACGACCCAGGCGTCGGCGCGCGCGATGGCGTCGGCGGCTTCCTTTTTCGCCCAGTCATACTTCGCCGCCTTGGCGCGCACACCGGCCCAGCCCGCGGCGTCGTGGACGAGAAAGGGAAACGGCAGGCGACGCAGCGTGGTGAATTCCAGCTTCACCGGCTCCGCGCTGCCGCCCTGCGCGGTGGCCACGAGGGTTTGGGTTTCGCGCGCGCCCGGGGGAATGCCGGAGGGAATGGCCACGCGCACGGAGGCAGTCGCACTCGCGCCCGCGGCGAGCGACAACATCGCGGGCGTCACCTCCGCGGGCATCGCTTCCCAGCCGCTCCGCTGCAACGCGAGCGAGACGACCTGCGGCGTCTCGGTGCAGTTCGTGAGCGTGACCGCGTAATCGACGCTCCCGCCGGTTTCGCCGGGATGCGACCGGACCTCGCTCGCGAGGTGGAGGACGTTTCCGCGCACGAGGCGGATGTTGCGCAGTCGCGCGGTGCCCTTCGCGCCATCGGCGTAGCGGCCGGCGAGCGCGATGGTTTGGATGAACTTCAGGAAATTCACCTGGCCGCGGTTGTAGTCGAACGACTCGACGGGGACCGTGACCGTTCGCCAGCCACTCCCCTGCACCACCGCGTGCGCCGATGCGCCGTCGGGAAAATTGTGCCGCTCTTTTTGGGGCGGAAGACCGAGCGTGAGATCGAGCGTGAACGCGGCGTCATCGCGATCGAGCGCGACTTCGAACCGCAGGCCATACCACGCGCGGAGGTCGAGCACGCCATCGTGTTCCTCCTGATAGTCAGTCGGGCGATGCCAGCCGAGCGGCCCGTCGGGCGCGCGAAAAATGGCCGTGCCGGGGACGCGGAGCAACGCGCCCTCCGCCGTGGTCTCGATGCCGGTCCAACGTTGAAATTTTTCGTCGTCGAGCCGCTGCGAAGCCGGTAACGCGGCCAGAGCGCGCGCGGCGAAGACGAAGAGAACGACAAGAAGGGCGGAAAATGTTTTCACGGTGGAGGGAGTTTACTTCGTCGTGATTTTGAACACGACCGTGTCGGGCT
>JANYBX010000071.1 GCA_025360615.1 Opitutia bacterium | reverse complement strand
GGTGTCGCGGGGTGGCGGGCCGCGGGGTGGCGGGCCGCGGGGTGGCGGGCCGCGGGAGCAGCACGGGAGCCGGCAGCCAGGGCGGTGCGGCCGGGGGCCAGGGGGGCTCCACCGCAGGCGGCAGCCCGGCGGGCGGAGGCCTCGCAGGCGGGCGGTCTCGTCCTTCGACGCCACCACCGGGGCCTTTCCGGGCAACCATGTCTTCCCGGGGGTGCCCTGGGCGGGGGTGGTGTCCACGGGGATGGCGCCCGACGAGACGGTGGCCATCGGGGGAGCCATCCGGCACGACGACGGCTATTCGGCGGCGGTGCTGTTGTTCAGGACGGACACCTTCTCCCCCCAGCTGCTGGACCTGGGCCGTCCGACGCGCATGATTTATCAGATAGGGTGAGATGGGGAGGCGCTGGTGGTTCACCGCCAGGCCCCGACCACCCTCGGCGTCCTCAGCTGCAGGTGCCCTCGCCACAGGCCGCTTCGCCGCCCCTGGTAACCCGCTTTTTCTTGGGTGTCGTGGCCGTCGTGGCCGTCGTGGCCGTCGTCGTGGCGGTGGCCTCGTGCTCGTGGGTGGGGCTGACCTTCTGGCTGCCTCCGTTGGCACCGGGAATGCCGGCCGTTTGGTTGCCAGCCGTCGCGCCCGGCTGGTGGATCTCGGTGGTGTGAACCGCGCTCGCGGGGGGGACCTGGGCGGTGTCCTTCGTCGCGGGGGGCGCGTTGCACCCGGCTAGCGTTCCGCTCCCGAGGGTGGCCAGCGCAGAGAGAATGGCGGAAGCTGAGAGTCGATTCATGGCGGATAGCTCTTAACCGGGAGCGCCCGCGGGGAGCGCCTTAAAGTTTCTTATTTGGTGCGCTGGCGACGCGCCAGCCATGGCGCCTCCCAGGCCCAAGGCCCCAAGGCCGACCCGCGGGCCCCTGGGCCGAACCAGCCTGCCGCGGGTGGCGAAGGTGCGGCGCGGCCAGCCCTGGTGAGGGAATAGGCCCCCCGCGGCCAGGAGACCGCGAGCCTGTCATTTCACCTGGGCCGGCGATTTCTCGATCGGTGCCACGCAGGTGTAGGTGCAGCCGCCGGTCGAGTTCTGGCGGAAGCTGTGGCAGCTACCAGGGCTGCAGGCCGCAGCGCAGCCGGTCGCGGTGCACACCTTGTCGGTGAGCTCCTCGGGGGCTTGCGAGACGAGGCTCTGCTCGGCCGCGAGAGGGGTGGAATGAGCCTCGGGGACCCCGAAACAGGCATACCCGGCGGCAAGGGAGGCGAGGACGATGACGGCGCGCTTGATGGACTGGATCATGGGAGGACTCCTGGGGATGAGTGGATGGCAAGGGGCCCGGCGACACCTGTTCGCCGCCGGGGCCTCCTTGCTCGCTCACCAGACTCGGACGGAGGCCATTCGTGCCTTTTGCGCGGGTCGCGTCTTTTTTTTCATCTGCCCCGCCTTGCCCCCAACCCAGCGCCCACCTCGCGGCCCACCCGAACCAGGAACTCCCAGGCCTCGATCGCTGGCTGGCGGCACGGATGAAAGGCCAAGGCGGGCCGCCGAGAGTGCCACCGGGTGCGATCGAAGCAAGGGCGCCCTCAGCGCGCGAACATTGTGCGAAATACGGGCGATTTCGCAAAGAACCGGCCGAGCAGCCGCGAGGTCACCGCGTGCACGGCCACCTGGGCTTCCCTGGCCTGGAGGCAATTCTTCGTTGGCCCGGCGAAGTGGACCTCGTGCATCACCACACTGACCGCCGCGATCAGTCCCTGCGGCTGGTAGGATTCAGCCACCCCGAGCTGCTCGCGGATTGCCCCAAGGAGCCCCTCGACGTGAGAGCCACCCCGGGGCGTTCGCTGGAGGTTGGCAAAACTGTGGATGATTGTTTCCTGTGTTTGAATCCACTGGAGAGCCACCGCGACCTCGACCCCGCCCTCCATCTCTGCCACCGAGAGCGCCTCGTGCCACCCTTGCCACGAGCCACGCAGCCGGTCCAGGAGCGCCACGAATCCGTTGCGGGCTCGGAGATCAATCCGCCGTTCATCCTGGAAGGTGATGGACAATGCCGGCAAGAGGCAGGATAGCTCGCGCAGCCGGTCAGCGAGCATGCTGTGATCAAGAAGGACAGAGGGGAAAATGGTGGGGTCAGGCCAGGAGGTGATCCTCGTGCCTCTTCGCTCGGTTAGCCCCCGATCGACGAGCCCTCCGACGGGCTTTCCGCGGCGGTATTCAAGGCAAAAAAGGTGACCTTCGCGAGTATTCTCGACGAGCAGGTGCTCGCTCAATGCGTTGACGACCTGGGCCTCCACGCCCCGACCGATTCCGACGGCTGTTTTCGGGCTATCATGTTGCCAGCGAAGCATTTGATCGCGGTGGCAGGCCTGCGTAAACAGGGCCTCCAGGAGGGTGATCTTGTCTTCGTGGGGCCAGTGAATCGGTATCCCTGGGCCGTCGTCATCGACACAAATTCCACCATCGGCCTGCAGGGTGACGGAAATGGAGGAAACCTGGCCTGCCCGATGTTGCTCGATGCTGATTTCCAGCAAAGTCTCGACCAGAAGATGGAGCGCCCGGAGGTCGGTGCCGCCAAGGTACATGGCCGGCCGTCGGCGAATTGGCTCCAGGCCTTCGAGGACCTGGATATCCTCGGCCTTGTACGAGGTCTGCGCGCTCTTTTTTTTGGCGGCCTTCCTGGGCGATTTGGCAGGGGTAGGTGAGGCGGCTCTTTGGCGGCCACGCTTGGCGGGGGAGGCCTCGGTGGCCTCATCGGCCTGGGCGGAATGGCGTTTGGGCATGAGGGCTCCTGGGAAAGTAGAGGAAAAGCAAAGGGGGTGAGGAGGGAGGAGCCCGCCGTTGTGGGTGTCACCGGACGTGTGCCAGCCCCCCGCCCCGTCCGCCCCCTTGGCCCTCCCCCCGCTCCTGCCCCCCCGGCCCACGACCCGCGGGCCCCACAGCCGGCCCAGGCGCAGGCCCCACGGCCTCGCCGCCCCCGCCGTCGATTCGCCCCCCTCGCCGCCCCCTGACCCCGCCGCCGACCGGCCCACCACGCGGCGAGCCGACCGAAACAAGGTGCTGGCTGCGGGGCTCGCTCAGGGCTTCCAGGGGAAGGCGCGGGGCTTCATCGGAACACCGACTGCGTAGAGGACCGACTGCTCCGAGCGGGCGATCTGGGCCTGCGAGACGCCGGCGCGCTGCCACCAGCCCTCGTCGTGCGAGCCGCGGTCGAGGCCGACGACGAGCTTGCAGCCGAGGCGGGCGAGGACCATCGCGTTGGCCGCGTCGCTCGTGGAGGTCGAGGTGGCGAAGACGAGGCGGCCGGAGGGCAGCTGGCAGGCAGCGCTCCGCTGGCGGCTCGGCCCCGAGGACTCGGCCGAGGCGCTGAGGTTGCCGTTGATGACCAAAAGGGGCAGCTCGACCGCGTCGACGGCGCCCTGGGGGGGCTCGCCCTGGCCGATATGGAGGTCACCGGCGCTATCCGTGGAGAGATAGCCGGCCCCGCCGCGGAAGGGGCCGAGGGGCTTGCCGCCGACGCTGACGCCGAGGCCGCGGGGGCGGTGGGCGTTGCCGAGGCCGAGGGCGGTGATGACGCGCTTGCCCTCGTCCTCGCCGAGGTCGCGGCTCGCGGGGTCGGCGCCGGTCTCCTGGCGACCGACGCGGACGCGGTAGGCGACGCGGCCGCTGTCGATGCTGAGCAGGCTGACGCTGACGCCGGCCTGCGTCCCCTGGGCCTCGTGGACCGCGGGCAGCCAGGCGGGGG
>JANYBX010000527.1 GCA_025360615.1 Opitutia bacterium | reverse complement strand
TTTCACGTTTACCTCCCCATCGCCGCCGACACCGCCGTCGCGCCCACCGATGACCTCGCCACCACCCCGCTCGGCGCCGGCCAGCGCATCTATGTCGTGGACGACGAGGAGATCGTCGGCCGCTTCGTGCGCCTCGCGCTGAAAGGCGTCGGCTACCAGGTGGAGACATTTAATTCCGCCGACCTCTGCCTCGAAGCGCTGCGCCACGAGCGCGGTCAATGCGACCTGCTGCTCACCGATCAGACGATGCCCGGCCTGCAAGGCACGGAACTCGCCGTAGCCGCCCGCGCGATCATTCCCGGCCTGCCCGTGGTGATTATGTCCGGTTATTTCTCCAAGGTGCCCCTGCAATCGCTCGGCGAGCTCAACAACGCGCAACTCCTCGCGAAACCCTTCACGACCGACGAACTCGCCGCCGCCCTCCACCGCGCCCTCAACCCCGCCGAAACGGAAACCGGCTGAGATCGGCGTTCCATCGGCTGCTAGTTTTCCCCGCATGGGCCAAGGCGGCTCAAACGGCGGTCGTCGTCCCGCGCCGCGCCTGCGCCGCAAATGCCAAATGCATCAGGGTGAATCGGAGGGAGCGGCAATCGAGGGCCGTGCCCACCAAAGCGTCGGCGAAGGAGGGCTTGCTCAACCGGCGTTCTGTGTCGGGCTACGGCGAAACAGAACCCTGCCCTGATTCGGCGCTTTCTTTTTCAGACAATCCATGACGATGGATTTCCGTCGAAGGATATCAGCCTGCACTCCTGCTGATCCGAACTGTCCTCAAGGTGCATCTTCAGGCCGTTCTCGAATTCAAAAACGATGAGCCGATCACTCACGAGGTCACACCGCGTGACGCGAGCACACCCCCCGACCAATTTGTAATATAATACGTTACAAGTCGAATTAGCCCTGCGGCGAGATTCCGGAGGGCCACGGAGATCATTTTATCGAGTTAAAACCGGGCGACGTCCCGGGTTTTTCCCGTCGCGATGGCGGAGACTAAAAATCCAGTTTGTAATATAATACGTTACAATTGCGTCGCGAGTGGATGCGGCCTCGCGCAGGGCCCGGCGGCCGTTTGCGGCCGCGCGATGGTGTCGGCGGACGTGGTAAGGAATCTGCGGAAACTAGGTTTGCAGGGGCGACTTGTAACGTATTATATTACATCATGACTTCGATCAAAGCGACTGGCCTTCACCCTAGATTGGAACTGCCCGCGGGCTTGGCGCTCGCATTGTTCGAGGCGGCGGCACGGACAGCGAGAGCGGCGACCAAGGCGATGGAAGCTCGGCCGACAGCTCGACCGCGCCGGGGGCTAACGCTCAGGCCGGGGCGCGAGACGCCGTTGTGGAACGAACTGGTGGCAGCGGCGGGGCCGTGGCTGAACCAGCGCGGCAGCAAGGCCCAGCTCGCGCGCATCCTCGGGGTGCCGCGGCAGCGACTCCACGATTGCTTGAAGGCGGGGAGCGCGTGTCTCGATGCGGAACGGGCGTTGCTTTTGCTCTGCTGGATCGCGGCCCGTCAGCAAGGTCGCGAACTGACCGCGTGAGCGCGCGGGCGGAAACGGAAAACTGGGTTTGTAATATAATACGTTACAAATTGATTGGGGCCTACGGCGGAGCGGAAGGGGCGGACCCCGGGAATAACTTGGGCAATTTATCGAGGGACGCCCGGATGATGGCGGTGCTTTTGAACGTGTTTGTTGGGCGCTGGAGCGGAGCGGGCAAACTCGGTTTGTAATATAATACGTTACAAGTTGATTGGGCGGGGACGGCGAGAGATTGGCTCTAAGGATCGGGTGCCATACCAACGTCCCTTAGCATTTAGACTTGTTGTCATCGCGAGGGGCGCGAAGCGCGCCTCGGCGATCCAGCGGGATTGCTTCGTCGCTACGCGACTACGCAATGATAGTCCATCAATCCGGCAATGTGACAGCGCCTGTAACACTATAGCACGCCTCCGAGATTGTAGGCGCTATGACATTGCCGGATTAATAACACCAAGGTCTCCGAGCTTTGGATTTTACGGAGAACGGACCTCGGGTCCGTTCAGGGACAAAGGCACGCCGGCACCCGACCGCGCAGAAACGGACCGGAGGTCCGTTTCCCTTTCAGGCGTCCAAAGTTTGGTGTCGTGCTCCTCCCGCGGCGGAGCGGCCAGCGCTCAGCTTTGCAGGAGTTTCAAAACGTTTTGCGCGCTTTGATTGGCTTGCGCGATCATTGCGGTGCCGGACTCGGAGAGGATTTTGTATTTCGCCAGCTGGGTGGACTCGTCGGCGACATCGACATCGCGGAGGCGAGAGAGCGCGGCGGAAAGATTTTCGGAGGTCACAGCGAGCGTCGCGCCGGAGAGATCGAGGCTGGACTGCACGCCGCCAAAGGTCGCGCGTTGCAGGGCGATTTGGGTGAGCCCGCTGTCGAGCGTGCTAATCGTCGTGGAGCTGCCGATGTTAAGGGTGTAGGCTCCGGCGCCATCCTGATTGATAAACGCGAGCATCGAGCCGGTGCGAAAATTGGTCTCGGGGATGACGATGTTCTCCCCCACTTCCGAGCCGACGTTGACGGTGATGCCGGAGGGGTTGGGGCCAAAAAGAGTGCGACCGTTGAAGGTGCCTTGCGGCGCGGGCACGGCGATGGTGCCGCCGATCTCCAGCGTGGTGCCGCCAATGGTGGCGCGGAGCTGGTCTTGCAGCGCGGTGAACTCGGTCTGGTAGAGGGCGACGTCGGCGGGGCCTTTAGTGGGGTCGCGGCTCAACGCGGTGAGGTCGCCCAGCCGGGTGAGAATCTTCGCCATGCCGGCCATGTAGCTGTCGGCGGTCTGAATGAAGGAGGTGGCGTTCTGGACGTTGTTGGAGGCGGCGCGCACCCGTTGGTTCTGGGCGTCGATTTTCCCGGAGGTGGCGAGGCCGCCGGAGTCGTCGGCGGGGCGCACGATTTTGTTGCCCGATGAAAGCCGGTTCAAGGTGCGGCCGAGCAATTCCTGGCTGCGGTCGAGATTGCGCGCGGCGGAGAGGGCCTGAAGGTTGGAGTTGATGACGCTCATGGGGAGGGGATTTTCGAAGTTGGATTTTCGATTTTCGAATCAGGCTTTCGGCGCGGTGGTGGCGGGCGCGGGGGCGGACCGGGGCAAAATGGGGAGCGGGCCGGGGCTCGGGTGGTGGACCGCGGCGGCTTGGTTGCTGGCGGCGATGGTGGCGAGGATTTCCTTGCGGAAGATGGGCACGTTGCGCGGGGCGACGATGCCGATCTTCACCGTGTCGCCGTCGATGCGGGTGATGCGGATTTCGATCGAGTCGCCGATGACGATGGCTTCGTTAATTTTTCGGGAGAGGACGAGCATGGTGGTCGGGCCTCAGGCTGTGCGGGCGCACGCGGGCGCCTGCG
>JANYBX010000495.1 GCA_025360615.1 Opitutia bacterium | reverse complement strand
TGCTTTTTCCAACGGTGGAAGGTGACCTCGGAGATATTATGCTCCTTGCTCACCTCCACGATGCTCCGGCCGCCATCGGCCTCCCGCAAGATGCGGATCTTCTGCTCCGTCGTGTGTCGTTTGCCTTTCATTTTTTCTGGGGCCTTTCGTTTCGGCCCAGACTAACATTGCCTCTGGCTCAGTTTCGAGGGATCACCTCAATGGGACAGCACCGGGCGTTTTCCCTCGCATCATCCCGTCACCCCCAAACCCTGCATCCGCTTCCGTCCTCTTCCCGCTCCGCGCCCTCGAAGCCCATCGCTCCGCGTGCCTGCTTCCTCTCGGTGGGACTTCTGTGGTCGGAGACCGACGCTGCTTGATCACGCGGTGGCCGGCGTTGCGACGACGGCGGGCTTCTCGGCTTTGGCTTCGTGGAAGTCGGCGGGGGTGCCGGTGTGCTTCACATAGCCGGCGCGGATCGTGAAGTCTCCGAAGCTTTCACCCTTGGTGCGCTCCAGGGCGTAGCGGTGGATGATCGGGCCGAGCAACGGGACGATGTCGGCGACGAGCACGCTGGGCTTGTAGAGCGTGTTGCAACGCGAGCCGTTGAAGGCGGCGCCGAGGTAGACGTTATATTTGCCCGGCGCACGGCCGACGAAGCCGATCTCGGAGAGATAGGGGCGACCGCAGCCATTCGGGCAGCCGGTGATGCGGAGCGTGATCGCGTCGTCGCGAAGGCCGGCGGCTTCGATTTCCGTTTCGAGATTTTTCACGAGCTCGGGCAGGTAGCGTTCGCTTTCGGCGAGGGCGAGGCCGCAGGTGGGGAGCGCGACGCAGGACATGGCGTTGAGCGCGAGGCCGGAGGCGTTGTTGGCGCCGTCGAGCTGGTGCTTTTTCAACAAGGCCTCGATCACGGGACGCTGCGCGGGGGTGACGCCGGCGATCATGAGATTTTGGTTCGCAGTGAGACGGAAGTCGCCGGTGTGCGCGGTGGCGATTTCGCGGAGGGCGGCCTTGAGCGCATCTTTCACGCGGCCGCTCATGATGAAGAGCGTGTAGTGGGCGTGGCCGTTTTCGCCTTCGACCCAGCCGTAGCGGTCGCCGGTGGAGGTGAACTCGAAGCGGCGCGGGGAACCGAGGAAATAGCCGAGGCGTTTCTCGACCTCGGTGCGGAACCAGACGATGCCGCGGTCGGCGATGGTGTATTTAAGGCGGGCGTGTTTGCGCTCGGTGCGGTCGCCGTAGTCGCGCTGGACGAGCATGACTTTCTCGGCGACGTCGACGACTTGGTCGACGGTGCAGAAGCCGAGGATGTCGGCGAGGCGCGGGTAGGTGTCGATCTGGTTGTGCGACATGCCGAGGCCGCCGCCGACGGTGACGTTGAAGCCGAGGAGTTTTTTTCCGGAGTCGTCGGCGATAGCGATGAAGCCGAGGTCGTGGGCGTAGATGTCGACGTCGTTACTCGGCGGGATGGCGATGACGGTTTTGAATTTCCGCGGGAGATAAGTCGGGCCGTAGAGGGGCTCGTGATCGGGCTCGCCGCCGGCGACGAGTTCGTCGGCGACCCAGATTTCGTGATACGCGCGGGTGCGCGGGGAAAGGTGGTCGCTGATGGCCTTGGCGAGGCGGAGCGTCTCGGCGTGGAGGGCGGACTGCTCGGGGTTGGGGTTGGCCATGACGTTGCGGTTGACGTCGCCGCAGGCCGCGAGGGTGTCGAGGAGCTGGGCGTTCACGGCCTTGATGGCGGGGCGGAGGTTCCCCTTGAGAATGCCGTGAAATTGGAACGCCTGGCGGGTGGTGATCTTAAGCGTGCCGTTGGCGTGGGAGTCGGCGAGGGCATCGAGGGCGAGCCATTGCGCGGGCGTGCAGACGCCGCCGGGGACGCGGATGCGCGCCATGAAGGAGAAGGCTTTTTCCTTGTTCTCCTTGCGGCGCTGGTTGCGGAGGTCGCGGTCGTCCTGCGGGTAGATGCCGTGGAATTTCGTGAGGAGGGAACTGTCCTCGGTGATCGTACCGGTGGTGGGATCGGCGAGATCGCGGAGGATGTGACCGCGGAGAAAATTGCTCTCGGCTTTGATGGCCTCGTTTTTCACGAGAGGTTTCGGAGCGGCGGGAGCGTTGGCGGGAGGCGGGAGGCTCATGAGAAATCGGGAGGTGGTGGAGAGTAGGCGGCGCGGAGGGCGTCGAAGAGGGCGTCGATGGCGAGCGGATGCGTGCCGATCAGATCAGTCAGGTGGCACTGGAGGCCGGTGGACTGCGTCTCGGCGGCACCGCAAATGCGGGCAACATCGCCGCCGGGTCCGGCGTGGCGTCCCGGGGAAAGAAAGAGCATCGCGATCACGACATCGCCGGAGGAAAAGCCGGGCGTGCGGAGTTGATCGGCGAGGAGCGGGCGGGCGTGGGGGTAATCGGCGCCTTCCATCGAGGAGGCGGCGGAGAGGCCGACCTCGTGGCGGAGAAGTTCTCGCGCCTCGGTGGCGAAGCGGTTGCGCAGCTCTGCGGAGGTGGGCGACGGGCCGCCGTGATCGACGAAGATGACGGGCGGGCAGGTGAGCGAGGCGACCTCGATGGTTTCGCGGATGCGCCAGGCGAGAATTTGCGGGATGATGTTTTTCTCCGCGAGGCTTTCGGTGAACGCGTAGGTGAACGGCGCGTCGGGCGTCTGAAGTTGATCAAGATCGGCTCGGAGCGCTGAGCCGATGGCGCCCTGCGGACTGATGAAGAAAGGGATGAAAAGAAAGTCGCGTTCGCCGGCGGCGAGGCGGGCGGTCATCCACGGGCGGAGCGTCCATGCGATGTCGCCGTCGAGATCGACGGAGGAGAGGCGGTCGCTGTGTTTCCAGGAGACGGCGTGGACGGTGAAGCCGGCGCGGGTGGACAAGGCGGAGGCGACGGCGTGGAGATTGAGCGTCGCGGCGGGCTCAAGGGAGCCGTTGTCGATGAGGACGACGGTCATGGGGCGAGCGTCGCGGGCAGGGCAGCCTGGAACCACGTAAGTTTGTCGCTGAGCGCGGCGACTTCGCCGATGATGACGATCGCGGGCGCGCCGAAGCCGGCGTGTTCGGAATCGCAGGCGACATTTTCCAGCGTGCTGAGGAGCTGGCGGTGCTGGCCGGTGGTGGCGGACTGGATGACGGCGACGGGCGTGGCCGCGGCGAGACCGCCGGCTTGGAGGCGACGAGTGATCGTCTCCAGATTTTTCATACCCATGTAGAGACAGAGGGTGGCGCCGAGTTTGCCGTAGTCTTCCCAGTGGATCGCGGAGTCGGGCTTGGCGGGATCCTCGTGGCCGGTCAGGAAAACGACGCCGCTGGCGTGCGCGCGATGCGTGAGGGGGATGCCCGCGTAGGCGGCGGCCGCGAGCGCGGAGGTGACGCCGGGGACAACCTCGAACGCGACGCCCGCGGCGACGAGCGCTTCGGCTTCCTCGCCCCCACGGCCGAAGATGAACGGATCGCCGCCCTTGAGGCGGACGATGGTTTTCCCCTCGCGCGCGAGGCGGATCAGCGTGGCCTCGATGTCGGTCTGCGGGCAGCAGAAGCCGCCGCCTTTTTTGCCCACGAAGATTTTTTCCGCATCAGGCCGCGCGAGGGCGAGGATCGCGGGAGCGACAAGATAGTCATGCACGACGGCGTCGGCGGTGCGGATGAGCCGGTGGGCTTTGAGCGTGAGTAGCTCGGGATCGCCCGGGCCGGCGCCTACGAGGTAAACGGTTCCGCTCATGAATTGGAAACGACACATCCCTCGGCGATACGGAGCCGGGGAAAACTCTCTGTGCAGGACTGATTTGACCTCATCATGACATCTTTAGTCGATTTGACTCCTTTTAGTCTTTACCCTTTGGCTTACAGGTGCAAGCATTCTCGCTGTGATGTTCATAAATTCATCTGTGGGATGGAGCAAGAGCGTGAGCACGAAGCTCAAGCAAAACACTCCGCGCCCCATTTACGGCCCAAAGTAAGTGCGCGATGACACTTCATTTTTCTTATTTTCAATCTTATGACTTCTTCTGAAATCGCCCGTTGGAACACAGAACTTCGCACTCAGTCCCCGCTTGAAATTGTCCGCTGGGCCATCGCCCAAGCCGGCGGCGGCCGCGCCATTGTCTCGACAAATTTTCGTCCTTACGAAGCTGCGATTCTTCACCTCGCGGTCCAGGCGCAGGCCGACATTCCGGTGCTGTGGGTGGACCACGGCTACAATCGCCCCGCGACCTACAAGCACGCCGAGGAGTTGCGCGCGCGTCTGAAGCTGAACCTCAAGCCTTACCTCCCGCGCGTCACGGCCGCGCATCGCGACGCGATTTTCGGGCCGATCCCGACGACCGAGGATGAGGAGGGGCTGAAGAAATTTAGCGCGGTGATGAAACTGGAACCGTTTCAACGCGGCATGAAGGATCTCGCGCCGAAGGTCTGGATCACGGCATTGCGCAAGGTGCAAAACCCAAATCGCGCCGGCCTCGACATCGTGTCGCTCGATGAAAATTTCGGCGCGCTCAAGGTCAGCCCGCTCTTCTATTTCAGCGACGCCGAGCTCGACGCCTACCTCGCGCAACACCAGCTCCCGAATGAGTGGGATTATTTCGACCCGGCCAAAGCCGACGAGAAACGCGAATGCGGCCTTCATGCCGCGTGGGGAAAAAAGGCGGTCAACGCCTGATCAAAATTTTCGCCGTTGATCTGCCCGCGTCCCCCGGCCGCACCGCACCCTCGTCCATGAACAGCTACCATCTCGACCATCTTCAGCATCTCGAAACCGAAGCGATCCACATCATGCGCGAAGTCGCCGGCGAGTTTGAGCGCCCGGCTCTGCTCTTCTCTGGCGGGAAGGATTCCATCTGTCTCCTCCGGCTCGCGGAAAAAGCGTTTCGCCCGTCCGACCTGCCGATGCCGCTGCTCAACGTCGACACCGGTCACCATTTCCCCGAGCTGAACGAATTCCGCGACCGTCGCGCGAAACAGCTGGGCTCAAAACTCATCGTTCGCACCGTCGAGGACGCGATCGCCAAAGGAATTGCGACGCCGGCGCCCGGCGAGATCAGCCGCAACCGCCTCCAGATTCCCACGCTCCTCGCCGCCATCGACGAGTTTCGTTTCGACTGCTGCATCGGCGGCGCGCGCCGCGACGAGGAGAAGGCCCGCGCGAAGGAGCGCTTCTTCAGTTTTCGCGACAGCTTCGGCCAGTGGGATCCCAAAAACCAGCGCCCCGAAATTTGGAATCTTTACAACGGCCGCCTGAATGCGGGGGAAAACATGCGCGTTTTTCCGATCAGCAACTGGACGGAGATGGACGTGTGGGAATACATCCAGCGCGAGAAACTCGAGGTGCCCAGCATCTATTTCAGCCACAAGCGCCAGTGCGTGCGCCGCGGCGGCCAGTGGCTGCCGGTCAACGCCCTCGTGCCGCCGAAGCCCAGCGAGGAAGTGCGCGAACTCGTCGTGCGCGTGCGCACCATCGGTGACATCATCAGCACCGGCTGCGTCGAGTCGCCCGCGACCACGACGAGCGACATCATCGCGGAAATCGCCGCCGCCCGCGTCACCGAACGCGGCTCGCGCGCCGACGACAAATCCTCCGAAGCCGCGATGGAAGACCGCAAGAAAGCGGGCTATTTCTAATTTTAAAAAATGCTTTCCGCCGACGTCATGCCTTCCTCCGCAACTTCCAGCGCTCCACACGTCCCCGTCGACATTCTCCGCTTCAACACCTGCGGAAGTGTCGACGACGGCAAATCCACGCTCATCGGCCGCCTCCTCTACGATTCAAAATCGCTGATGGAGGACCAGATCGAGGCGCTCGAACGCTCCGCCGACATCACCGGCGGCGGCCAGATCAACCTCGCGAACCTCACCGACGGGCTCCGCGCCGAGCGCGAGCAGGGCATCACCATCGACGTCGCCTAC
>JANYBX010000476.1 GCA_025360615.1 Opitutia bacterium | reverse complement strand
CTCACGGCATTCCTTTCCACCGGCGCAATCCCCACTCGCTCAACAGGCAGCCGAGCGCGAGGGCCAGCATCGCGGGCGTGTGCCAGAGCGGGTTCAACGCAGTCTCCATCACGGGAGCCTGCTTCTGCGGCAGGCTGCGGGCAAATTTTTCCAAGTCAGCCGCTGCGACCATCTCGCCGCCGGTCTTGCGCGCGATGCTTTCCAGCAGCGCGACATTCGGCGTGAGCGAACGGAATTCCTCCGCCGCCAGATCGGTGCTCCAACCCGCCTCCGCGCGGCCGACTTCCGCGCCGACTGAGTTCGTGACAATTGCGGTCGCCTTAAAACCCCCGGTCAAGCGCGGCACGTAGCTCGCCTGATACAGCCCCGCTTCCGTCGCAGATGCTTCCGCTTGCAAATGAATCGGCGCGCTCGGTGCGCCAGCTTCCGTTCCAAAGGTCACCGGTTCCACCTCGATGTTCACCATCGCATCGTCAAGCGCTTGAAACTTCGCGTCGCGCGCGCGCACTTGGAGCAGCACCGTGCCGTTGGCATCCTCGGGCTGCGGCTCGACGGCGAGGTCCACGCGATTCGGCACATCCGCGACCAGCCAGCGCATGAGCTGGCGCCACGCCTTGTCCATGTCGGCATGCGCCGCGGCGTCCTTCATGCCCCAGCGCCACACGTCGCCCACCATCAGCGCCGCACTGCGGCCGCGACCGAATCGCTGCACCGCCAGCGCCGGGATCTCCGCGCCATGTTCGTCGCGCACCGAGGCGATGACGCTCGCGCCGGGCTTCACCCCGCGCACGCGGTTCAACACTTGAAACTCCGTCATCGAGTCGAGACGCGTGCGCTCCTCGGACTCGTTGTCGCGCAGCCGTGCCCACGCTTGCAGCCAGCCTTCGCGCGCCAGCTCGAATTTCAGCGGCCCGGGAGCGGCCTGCTCGGTCGGCTTATCAAGATAGACGGGCAAAACATCGCCGATCGGCGTGCGGGCATAGTTGCCTTCTTGAAACGTTTCCATGCCGCCGAGCATCAGAAAACCGCCTCCGCGCTCGGACACGAATTTTTGCAACAACTGCGACTGCTCGGGCGCGAAAAACTCGTTCTCCACATCGTCGAGGATCACCGCGTTAAAGCCGTAGAGGTCCTCCGGCGTGCGCGGAAATCCGCTGCGAAGTTCCAACTCGTCGCGCGTGTTGAGCCGCACGAGCACGGGCTTGTCGTAGGCCTGCACCTCCTCGGCCGCTTGGTTGCCGAAGCCGCGAAAAAGGGGATTGCTGCTCTCGCCCGAACGTCCGCGAAAATCGAATTTCGGCTCGCGCTTCGCCACGCGAATCAGCCCGACGAGTTGCACTTGGTCGTCCGCCTCCACCGCGCGGTTGAGATACTTAAACTCCCAGTTCGGCCGGCCCGCCACGTAGAGAATGCGATACGGCCCCTGCCCGCGATTCACGACGAGCACCCGGCTGTTGTTGGCCAGCGTGGCCTCGTCGGACGGCGCGCCGAGCGCGGGTGGCGTGCGCGGCGCGACTCGCACTTCGTAGAACGAAAGCCCTTTCTGCTCAGGCTTCAGTTGAAAGCGAAACGCCAGCGTCTCGCCGTCTTTGCGCGCGTCGAGCGTCTGCTCCTGCACCGTCCGGCCCGCTCGGTCGATCAGACGCGCCACCACCGGCTCGCGAAATCCAGTCGCCAGCACATCCGCTTGGATCGAGACCGGCGCGTCTTCAAACGCCGTCTGGCTCACGTTGACTTGCTGCACGGAGAGGTCGCGCGCCGGATCGCTCCGGCCGATGACGACCGGATAAATCGGCGGCAGCCCGGTCAAGTCCGGCAGCGCCGAGCCGCGCAGGTCGGTCGCGTTGCCATCGGTCAGCAGCAAGATCCCGGCGAGCGGCCGCCCTTGGAAACGCTCCTTCAGCGTGCGCAGCGAAGTCGCCAGCGCCGTCGCCCGCCCATCGAACGCCAGCTCGTGAAAATCCGCCGTCGATTGCAGTCGCGCGTCGAAGAGGTAGCGCCGCAACTCGAAGGTGCCCGCGAGCGTCGCCTGCCAGTCTTGGCCGCGCGGATCGAGCAGCGCGCGCAAGCCGTCGCCCCGGCTGTTCGTCTCGCCGCGATCCTTGATTTGCAGGCCCTGGCTGTTGTCCGCCACGACCGCGAAAAGATTGGCGCCGGGCCGGGGGCGCTGCGTCGTCCACAACGGTTCGAGCAAACAGAACGCCAGCGCCGCGATCCCCGCGGCCTTCAGCGCGAGGCACCACGCGCGCAACCAGCCCGGGCCGCTCGATGCGCGATAGCTCCACGCGAGCACCGCCACGGCGAGCGCGACGAAACCCACCACCGGCCAAAACCAGTTCCAGCCGGAGAATGTGAGGGTGGCGAGGATCATGGGTTCCAATCGGATGGAGGCGGGGTGCCCCCACCCCGCAACGGCGTCGCCCGCGTGTTGTCCACATCGCTCGCGGGGTGAGGGCACCCCGCCTCCACCGGCAGAAGAGTAGGCCTTGCCATCACTTTTCCTTCCCCAGTTCTTCGTAATAGCGACGCACCGAATCCGCGAAACGATTCGGCACGGGGTCGCGGTCGATCGGCACCAGCGCGTCCTTCGAATCGCGGCGCGCCAGCTCTTCGCCGATGCGCGCGCGCACCTCGACGAGTGGTTGCAGAATCTGCAACTGCACGACGGCCCAGTCCGGTTTCTTTTGGTCGCGCTTAAAATCCTGCCGCAGGAGCCGCGCGCGTTCGCGGGCGTTCGCCACCGCGTCGCGCAGCGCCGGCGTGTCCACCAGTTCCTCGATGTCGCGCAGCCGGTCCGCCCAAGGCGCAAAGTTTTCCCCGGTGATCGGGCCGCCGCCAATATTTCCGGTGCGGCCAATCCCTTGGTTGAGCAACCCGTCGATGGTTTCTCCACCGCCGCCACGGCCGCCTTCGGCTCCGCCGCCCGCGCGATCATTGCCCGCGAGTTGACGCTGACCTCCAGGACGATTGGCCGGATCGCCGCGTGCCTGGCCCGGCTGGCCCGGCTGGCCCGGAGTCTGGCCGGCGGTTCTCTCGCCGCCCGCGCTCGGTTGTCCACTCGGATCGTTGGACGGCGTGTTGCCGCCCTCCGTCGGCGGTTGGTTGCCCACCTGCCGCTGATCACCGGACGCCGATTCGCCGCCCGCGCGCGGTTGCCCGGGTTTCGTCTCGCCCGGCTGGCCGCTCTGCCCTTGCGCGAGCTCGCGCTTGAGCTGGTCGGTCACGGCGTCGAGCTCGGATTGCGCCAGCTTCAGCGCCTGCGCGTCGTCCCCGAGCACGCTTTCGGCGGCACGTTCCACGCCGCGCTTGAGATCGGTGATGCCCGCGCCCGCGCGTTGCGACGCCTGACCCGCCGGCGTGAGAAAACCCTCGCGCAGCAGTTCACTGCCGAGTTCGAGCGAGCGCGAGCCGCCTTCCTTCCCGGGTGATTGTTCCAGGCGCTCGTTCAGGGCGCGGGTCAACATGCCTTGTTCGAGCAATTGCTGCCGAAGGTCTTTCACCGTCTTGGCGTCGTCCTGCGCGACCTTCCGCACGCTGTCGTAAAGCTGACGCGAGAGCAGCGGCTCCGAACCCTCCGCCTGCTCGGAGACCTGTGTGGCGCGCGTCACCAGCTCGTCCATGCGTTTTTTCTGCCGGTCGAGTTGGTCGATGGCCGCCTGGCGCTCGGGCGCGTCGTTCAGCTTTTTCTGCTTTGGGTCGTCGAGCGCGACGATTTTTTTGGAGACGTCGTCCTGCTGCTGCGCGAGGTCGCGGGCCTCGGTGCGCATTTGGCGGAGATCATCGGCGAACTCGCTTGAGCTCTGCTTGCGCAGTTCGTCGCGCATCTGCTGCAGTTGCCGCTGGGCGCGCGTGCCTGCGGCGAGCGCCTGCGCGACGGAGCCCCGCGCGGTGGCGTCGGCCGCTTTTTGCGCGTCGTCGCGCGTCTGTTCGAGTTGCTGCCGCTGCTGCTGCATCGCCGATTGGTTTTCGGGGCGATCCATGCGCTGCTTCATTTCATCCATGTCGGCGAGCATCTGCTGCTGCTCTTCCTGCAACCGCTTCAACTGCCGGCGCACGTCCTCTTTTTCCCGCTCGGTATTGGCCGCTTGCAGTGCGGTCTGCAATTCCTTGAGCCGCTCGTTCACGTCCTGCTGGCGGCGCGCGAGTTCCTGCAGGCGGTTCAAAACTTGGTTCTGCTCCCGGCGCTCGGGGCTTTGGGGCGACTTCGCCTGACGCTGGGTTTCATAGCGGTTGTCGGATTGCGCCAGATCCAGTTCGTCCAACTGCCGCTGATCGCCTTGGCGGCCGCCTTGCTGGCCGCGGGGGCTGCGGGTGACGTCCGTCTGGCGCGACCGCAAATTCAATAGCGCCGCATACGCCGCCTGCTCGGCGGTGAGCGCGGCGGCGAGCGGCGCGCGCGACTGCTTGGCGGCGTCCAGATACTGGAGGGCCTTTTCCATTTCCTTTGTCACGCCGTTCCAAAGCGCCTGGCTGCGCGGATTGCGCGCCTTGTCTTGATTGTCCTTCGCCAGGCTGAGCGCCTGTTGCTGCGACTCGTGGACGACGCCGGCATCGTCGGGATATTTTTTTGTCACGGGCTCGCGCCGGAGTTTCCACGTGGCGCTCATGATCTGCTTTTGCAGCTCGGCGAGACGTTGCGGCTGATCGCCCGGTCCTTGCTGCTGCGAATCCTGCCCTTGCGGCTGCATCGCCTGACTCTCGCGGAAAATTTCGTCGAACGGCCGTACCTCGGCAAAAAACATGTCACTGCTCGTGCGGCGCACTTTGCCATCGGGCCCGATGTCGTCGGCCCAGAGATACCAGGAGACGAGGTCGTCGGGTTTCACGCCGAGTTCCTCGAGCTGGACGAGCTGGTTAAACGTGCGTTTCTCCTTCGCCGGCACGTCGCGGCCCAGCTCGATGAATTTCGTTTCCTTGCCCGCCAGCGCGTAGGCGAGGCCGTAGGCGGGCGAGCCGAAGTCGTCCCACACCGTGCCCTCGAACGCGATCTCCTCCAGCGCCGAGGGTCGCACATCGCCGCGCGGGGAAATGATTTTCAACTCGGGCGGGCGGTTCGGTAGCACGTCGATCACGAATGGCGCGGAGGCTTTGTTGGCCCGGCCGTCGGCATCGACGAGTTTGAGGTCGTAGCTCTGGCTCGCCGCCAGCGGAAAATCCGCGAGCGCCGCCACGGCTTTGTTCGCGGTGACTTTCAGCGGGATCTCCGTCTTCTCGTGGTTGCGCGCGACCAGCGTCGCCGAGACGACGGGCTTGTTGAGCTGCAACGTCAGGCCGAGCTGCGTGCCCTCGACCGCGCTCACGCGGCGCGTGTCCTCGATGCGCTTCGGCGGCAGCTTCGTGTAGGCGGGAAACTTTAGCTCCGCATCGGCGCGCGCCAGCCGCGGATGCTCGAACACCTTCACCGTGAAATCGCGCGAGCGCTCGCCGCGATAATCGAGCCGGTAGGTGAAATCGTGCGCGACCTCCGGCACGCTGCCGCCGAAGACCGGGTCGGCCAGGCTTTTCACGAGCGGGATTTTGCGCACCGGCACGTTGGGCTCGTTGACCACGAGTTCCACGCCCGGCGGCAGTGCGCCGCCGAAACGCGCAAGCACCACGAGGCTTTCGCCGCGCTCGATGATGGTGTCACCGGGCGTGACCGTGAGACCGGGCTCGGCAAAGAGCGGCACTCCATGGCGCGGTTTCCAGTGGGTGCGCCCCTGCCAGAGTGCGGCGGCGAACAACGCCAGCGCCGCGAATTGCAGCGCCATCGCGCGGCGCACGTGGGCGGGCGGCACGGCGGCGCGCCAGCTGCCCGTCTGTTGGCAATGATCCACCGCTTGCTGAATCAGCCGTTGCTGCAGGTAGCCGGGTTCGCCCTGGCCTTCCTGCGACTGCTGCACAGCGGTGAGCAGGAGGCCTTTTAACTCGGGATAGGCGGTCTCGATTTTTTGCGCGATCGCGCGTTCGTCGGGTTTCGTCTGGTAAGCGCGAACCAGCAGCGCGAGCGAGACACTTACCGCCACGCCGATGAGCGCCGGAAACGCGAAGGGCGAAAACCAACCGGCCTGCCGCTGAAGCACGAGCAGCGCCGCGGCGATAAACGCCGATACGATCCAGCACACGGTGAGCGAACGCGAAAACCGCAGCCACTGGTGACGGCGAGTCACCCGGCGCAATCGGGAGGCGAGGAAGTTTTTCATGGGGACGAGGAATTGCCAACGGGAGTGTTTTTGCGGGCGGTCCAGCCGCCCAGCCACGATTCGAGGAGCAGCACGATCAGGGTTGCGACGACGAACCAACGCCAAAGTTTCTGCCGGCTTTCGGCCTCGGTGCCTTGCAACGTGATCTCGCGCGCGGCCTCGGCCGCAGCTGGAGGTTTGGCCCGGGCCAGCGGCGCACCGAGTCGCTCCAGCTCATCGACCGCCAGCGGCGCCGTGCGCATTTCCGCCGCATCGAGATTCACGGCGAAAGTCTGCGGGCGTCCGCCGATGGCGGCGCGGTAGATTCCCGGCTGCGTCGTCATCGCAAAATTCGGCGCGCCCGCCGGCACCGGGCTCGACGCGCCGTCCGGCCGCAACATCGTCGTGGCCTCCGCCGCCGGCGTCGGGAACGGAATGACGTCGCCCACGAAATATTGCGACGGCTGGGGGGCCAGAGCGCCGCTGAATTCCAGCAGCCCGAAAATGAACGGCACGAATTTCGAGGACACCGCGAGCTGGCTGTCGTCGGGATTCCACCCCGCCGTCAGCACGAGCACGCGGCCTTTGCCCGCCGGGATCTCCAGCAACGCCGGATCACCCAGGTCGAATTTCGCCAGCACGCGCGCACCGGGAATCGCGGCGGCGTCGAGCTTCCGGTATTTCCAAAAATGAATCTTGGTGAAATCGCTGTAGCGCGGGTCGGCAAAAGGGGAAAAAAGCGGATGCTGAAAATCAATCTCCGCCAGCATCGCGTAGCTCGCGGGTTTTCCTTCCTCGACGGCGATGGCTGGCAAGCCGAGCAACGGCGCGAGCACGGAGGCGGCCGTCGCGTTCTTCGGAGCCACGACCACGGTCTTGCCGGCCAGCACCTGCTCGCGCAACGCGCTCGTTTGGGCGGCGGGCAACGCCTCCGTCACGATATACAGCTCGGCCGCATTCAGGGGAGCGTCCGGCGTTTGGGCGTTCACCGCCACGGCGAGGCGCGGCGTGTCCGTCAGCGCGCGCCGGAGAAAGAAGAGCGGCTGGCGCGCGTCGTCCGCGTTTTCCGCACCGAGGTAAGTCACCGCGATCCGCTGCGTCGCGGGCGGAATCACGAACACGGTGTTGTCGAAATCCTCGTCGTCACCCCGGAGCGTGATGGCCTCCGCGCCACCACCCGCCGCAACCGGCAGCGCCACGATGCGACTCTGGCCGGGTGGCACGTAACTCTCGATGGGCGCGCCCACAAACTCGCCGCCTACCGCGCGCACCCAGCCGACCTTGAATTGCTCGCGCGTGGAGTCGGCTGCGTTGCTCACGCGCACGCGCACCGTCGGGGCCGACTGGCGGTCGGTGTCCGCCACGGCGGCGAGTAACTGCACGCCGGCGTTGGTGGGATTGCGCGCCTTGAGCGGCTCGACGATCAGCTCCACGCCCTTCGGCCATTCGTAGGCCTGCAACGCGTCGAGCCGGCTGCCCGCTTGGAGATCGCTGATTAAAATAATCTGGCGAGGGCCGGTCGTCTTTAACCCCTCGGAGTCGGCCAACGCCTCCGCGGCCGCGATGAGCGCGGCACCGAGATTCGTGCCCTCCCAGCCGGGCGAAGTTTCGGCCAGCCGTGCCATCGCCAGCGCCACGCGGGCATCGGGCGCGGTCGCGCTCCAATCGCCGAAGCTCACCAGCGGTTGCGCCTGCCGGCCGAAGGTAAACACCGCGACTTGGTCGGCGGCTCCGACGTTGCGCAGTGCGGCTTCGGCGCGCGCGCGCGCCGCATCCCACAGGCCCGTGCGCCTCATGCTCGCGCTCGTATCCACGAGCACCACCACGCGTTTCGCCGCGCCCGAGGCGGCATCGTTCATCGTCGATTGCTTGAAAAACGGCCGCGCAAAACCAAGCGCCAGCAGCGCCAGCGCGAGGCAGCGCAGCAGCAGCAGCAACCAGTGCTCCAGCCGGCTGCGCTTCGTGAGGCGCGGCGGAGTCGGCAGCAAAAACATCAGCGAGCTGAAGCGCGTGCGATCGCGCGTGATCCGGCGGATGAGGTGAAAAATCACCGGCGCCGCGATGGCGAGCGCGCCGAGCAGGAAAAGAGGCGTGAGGAAACTCATGCGCGGTTCCTCATCGTCGCCTGGCGGCCGCGTCTCAGGCGCGCCTGCATGAATTCAAAGAGCGCCAGCTCCAGCGGCTGGTCCGTCGCCAGCCGGTGATAG
>JANYBX010000468.1 GCA_025360615.1 Opitutia bacterium | reverse complement strand
AGTAAGCGTAAGAGAACGAGAACGAGTAGGAGAACGAGAACGAGGATTTAAACCGATGAAACCATTCAAAAAACTACTCGCGGTGTTTCAGCGCCGTCGACTCGACGCCGAGATGGCCGAGGAGATGCGCGGGCATCTTGCGCAGCGCACACAGGCTAATCTCGCCGCGGGCATGGCGTCCAACGAAGCGCACTACGCGGCGCAGCGGCAGTTCCGCGGTGTGGATCAACTCAAGGAAATCGCGCGGGACGAGGGGAGCGGGGCCTGGCTGGAGCAGGGGCGGCGGGACCTGTGGTTTTCGCTGCGCTCGCTGCGGCGCGCGCCCGGTTTCAGCTTGGCGGTGTTCTCCACGCTCGCGCTTTGCATCGGGCCGAACACCGCGATTCTCGCCGTGCTGTATGGCCTCGTGTTGAAACCACTGCCATTTCCCGCGCCGGAGCAGCTGGTGGTGGTCTCCAACGCGCCGGAAAAAAGCGCCGGCGCCGCGAGCCAGTCCACCTTGCCGCAGTATCTCGATTTCAAGGCGCACGCGGATCTGTTCGCAGACTTTGCCCTGATCGAAAGCGCGAACTCTACCATCGGCGAGGAGAGCGCCCCGGTGCGCGCGATCGGCAACGAGGTGACGGCGGATTTTTTTGCGGTGCTGGGCGTCCAGCCCCTGCTCGGCCGTTTATTCTCCAGCGAGGAGGAGACGGCGGGCCGCGACCACGTGCTCGTGATCACGCAGGCGTTTTGGGAGACGAAATACCGCGCCGATCCCGCGGTGGTCGGGCGTGAGGTCCGGATGGGCGGTGAAACATTTACCATCATCGGCGTGGTGTCGCGCAGCCTCGATGCGCTCTATTTGCGCACTGATTTTCTGAAGCCTTATACCCACGAGTCGTATCGGCTCGATCCCCAGCGGCGCTATCTTGGTCGGGCGAGCATGATCGCGCGATTGAAGCCGGGCGTCTCGCAGGAGGCGGGCACCGCTCAGCTCGCCGCGCTGGAGCGGCGGTTTCACGACGAGGTGGCGAGCCCCCCGGTGCGCAACCTGCTCGAGGCGGGCCGCTATCGCGTGGCGCTGAAAACGCTGCGCAACGAGAGCACCGCCGCCGTGCAGAAATCGCTGTGGCTCCTCGAAGCGGGAGCGATTTTCGTGCTGCTGATCGGCGCGGTGAACACCGCCAATCTCCTGCTCGCGCGGGCCAATGCCAAGCGCGGGGAGCTGGCCATTCGCTACGCGCTCGGCGCGGGTCGCGCGGCGTTGCTGCGCCAGATGCTCGCGGAAAGTGTGTTGCTCACGGTCACGTCGGCCTTGGCGGGGTTGGCGTTCGCGTGGGGTGCGTTGCAAGTGCTCAATCGTTATCTGCCGGTGATCGCGCGTTCGGCTCCGCCGGTCGTGCTGGAGCCGGTGGTGGTGGGGGCGATCCTGTTCGTGGCGCTCGCGCTCGGTGTCGTGCTGGGGGTGCTGCCGTTTGCCTTGCTGTGGCGCACGGGGCTGCGCGTGGGCGATGCGCGCACGGCGTCGTCGAGCCGCGCGATCCGCGGGCTGAGCAGCTCGCTGGTGGTGACGCAGGTGGCGGTGGCGGTCGTGCTCCTGATGGGGGCGGGGTTGTTGATTCGCAGTTTTGCCCGGGTCATGGCGGTGCAGCCCGGTTTCGATGCCGCGCGGATCGTGCAGGCCCGGGTCGCGTTGCCGCACGCCTACGACAAGGCGGAGGACAATGCCGCGGTGTGCCAGCGCGTCCTCGCGAGCATCCGGGAAATCCCGGGAGTCGAGACGGCGGCGGTGGTCGCTTATTTCGGCGTGGGTCCGGCGGAATCGTTTCGGGCGCTGCCGATCTTCGTGCGCAGCGCACCGCCGATGCCGGGCGAACCGCAGCAATCCGCCATCTACGATCCGGTGTCCTCGGGATTCTTTGCCACGATGGGAATGCGTCTGGTCGAGGGCCGCGTCTTCACCGAGGCCGATGATGGGCGCGGGCAGGATCAGCACGCGGAGTTTCCGATGGTCGTGGATCGCGCGTTCGCCGAGCGGTATTTTCCCGGGCGGAGCGCCGTCGGGCAGGAGTTCGCCTTTGGCGCCGGGCCTTTCGCGAATGACTTTGTCTGGCCGCGCATCGTGGGCGTGGTGGAGCGGGCGAATCTCGCCGGACTGGAAAGTCGCGATGGTTTGCCCTTCGTGTTTGCCGCGATGGGCCGGCAGCCGGGGCCGGGCTTCAACCTGCTGGTGCGTTCGTCGCGATCGACGCCGGACTTGCTCTCCGTGATGCGGGCCGCGCTGCGCGCGATCGATCCGGCGCTACCACTTTACAACGCGGGCACCTTGCAGGAGTCGCTCGATGGAATGCTGCTGGGCCGGCGGGGGATCATGCTGTTGCTCGGCGTATTTTCCGGGCTCGCCCTGCTGCTCGCGGGCGTCGGGCTCTACGGCGTGCTCGCCTACGATGTGTCGCAGCGCACGCGCGAGATCGGCATCCGCGGCGCCATCGGTGCGACGCGCGGGCAGATCGTCGCGCTGATCCTGCGGCAGGGGCTGTGGAAAAGCGGGGTGGGGCTCGCGGTGGGATTGGTCGGCGCGTTCGCCCTGACCCGCTCCATGCGGACGCTGCTCTTCGATGTGTCCCCGGCCGATCCGGTTTCGTTTGTGGCGGTGCCGGCGATGCTCCTCGCGGTCGCGGCGCTGGCGAGCTGGCTGCCCGCGCGACGGGCGGCCAACGTGAACCCAGTGGAAGCACTGCGCG
The DNA here is from genome assembly GCA_025360615.1 of Opitutia bacterium. GTDB lineage: Bacteria > Verrucomicrobiota > Verrucomicrobiia > Opitutales > Opitutaceae > Tous-C4FEB. The sequence continues at coordinate 14,398 of JANYBX010000468.1, read as the reverse complement.
CGGAATAATTTCCCATGGATATTCAACGTCCCGATCAATCCAAAGCGCGTCGAAAAAAGCGCATCCTCATCGGCGTTGCCGGTGCCGTGGTGCTCGCGGGCATCACCTTCGTGCTCGCGCGGCTCAAGCCCGCGGCACCCACCGTCGAGCGCAATCTCGTCTGGATCGACACCGTGAAGCGCGGCCCGATGGTGCGGCAGGTGCGCGGCACCGGCACGCTCGTGCCCGAGGAAATCCGCTGGATCGCCGCGCGCACGCAGGGTCGCGTCGATCGCATCGTGCTGCGGCCGGGCGCGATCGTGGAACCGGAGAGCGTGCTGCTCGTGTTGAGCAATCCCGACGTCGAGCAGGCCGCGGCGAGCGCCGAGTCGCAGCTCAAGGCGGCCGAGGCGGAGCTGGTTAACCTCGAGGTGCAGCTCCGCAGTGGCGTGCTCGCCTCCGAGTCGGCCGCGGCGAGTGCGCAGGCGGCGTTTGAGCAGACCAAGCTGCGCGCCGAGGTGAACGAGGAACTTTTCCGGGACGGCCTCGTGTCATCCCTCGACATGCGGCTCTCGAAAGTGACGGCCCAACACGCGGCGACCGCGAACGAGATCGAGAAGAAGCGTTTTGCTTTTGCGAAGGATTCCATCGCGCCGCAACTCGCCGTGAAGGCCGCGCAAGTGGACCGCTTCCGTGCCGATGCGCGGCTGCGGCGCGATGAGTTCAATGCCCTCTCCGTGCGCGCGGGCATGAGGGGCGTGTTACAGGTGTTGCCCGTCGAAGTCGGCGCGCAGGTGCAGCCCGGCGCGAACCTCGCGCGCGTCGCCGACCCGGCGCGGCTCAAGGCTCAGGTGCACATCGCCGAGACTCAGGCGAAAGACATCCTCATCGGCCAGCTCGCGCAGATCGACACGCGCAACGGCATCGTCGAGGGCAAGGTCGTGCGCGTCGATCCCTCGGTGCAAAACGGCACCGTGACGGTCGACATCACGCTCACCGGCGACCTGCCGAAAGGCGCCCGCCCGGATTTGTCGGTGGACGGCGTCATCGAGCTGGAACGGCTCGACAACGTTGTCTTCGTCGGCCGCCCGGCGTTTGGGCAGGACCGTGCGACGGTGGGGATTTTCAAACTTGATCCGGAGGGCGTCCACGCGGCCCGCACGCAAGTTCAGCTCGGCCGCAGCTCCGTGAATACGATCGAGATCGTCGGCGGCCTCCAACCCGGCGACCGCGTCATCCTTTCCGACATGTCCCAATGGGACGCCAGCCCGCGCATCAAACTGAACTGAAGCCCCAAAATTATGTCCACCGAACCGCTCATCCACCTCGACAACGTCACCAAGGTTTTCCTCACCGACGAGGTCGAGACCCACGCCCTCGCCGGCATTAATTTCTCCATCGCGAAGGGCGACTACGTGTCCATCGCCGGGCCTTCCGGTTGTGGGAAATCCACGCTGCTCTCCATCCTCGGCCTCCTCGACACGCCCTCCGCCGGCACCTACCTGCTCAACGGCAGGCTCGTGCAGGATCTCACGCTGCCCGAGCGGGCGCGCATCCGAAACCGCGAGATCGGTTTCATTTTTCAATCGTTCAATCTCATCGGCGACCTGACCGTTTACGAAAACGTGGAGCTGCCGCTCACGTATCGCGGCATGCTCGCTGCCGAGCGCAAGGAGCGCGTGAACGAGGCGCTCGAAAAAGTCGGTATGGCCCATCGCGCGAAGCACCTGCCCTCGCAGCTTTCCGGCGGACAACAGCAGCGTGTCGCCGTCGCGCGCGCGCTCGGCGGTCATCCGGCGGTGCTGCTCGCGGACGAGCCCACGGGAAATCTCGATTCGAAAAACGGCGATGCCGTGATGGAGTTGCTCCACGATCTGCACCGCGGTGGTGCGACCATCATCATGGTGACGCACGACACGCGCTTCGCCCGCCACGCCGATCGCACCGTGCATGTGTTCGACGGCCGCGTGGTCGACGGCCCGGTGGAAACGACGGAGACGCGCTGATGCCCAGCGGAGTAGCGCCGGTCTCCGACCGGCGTTCCATCTCGGAACGCCAGTCGGAGACTGGCGCTACTTTCAACCCACTGAACTGAAACCCACTTTCCATGATCCAACTCAAACACATCGAGCGCATCTACCCGCTGAAAGGCGGGCCGTTTTTCGCGCTCCGCGGCATCAACCTCGAAATCAACCAGGGCGATTTTCTCTCCATCATGGGCCCGTCGGGCTCGGGGAAGTCGACACTGCTCCACATCCTTGGGCTGCACGACGGCGCGTGGGGAGGGGAGTATTGGTTCCGCGATTTGCCGTTGCACCGGCTCGACCAGAAAAAGCGCGCGGAGGTGCAGAAACAAAACATCGGCTTCGTGTTTCAACAGTATCACCTGCTCGACGATCTCACCGTCTACGAGAATCTCGAAATCCCGCTCTCGTATCGCAACGTGCCGAAGAAGAACCGCGAGAGCATCGTGTGCGACACGCTCGACCGCTTCCATATCGTGGCGAAAAAAGACCTGTATCCCGCGCAGCTCTCCGGCGGCCAGCAGCAGCTCGTGGGCATCGCGCGCGCGCTCGTCGCCAAGCCCGCGATCATCCTCGCGGATGAACCCACCGGGAATCTCCACTCCGATCAGGGTCGTGAAATCATGGAGCTGTTTCGCAAGCTGAACAAAGAGGACGGCGTCACCATCGTGCAGGTCACCCACTCGAACGAAAACGCCGCCTATGGTTCGCGCATCGTGCGCCTGGCAGACGGTTGGATGCTGAAATGAGCGACCTCATGCGCAAGTCACACACCCCGCCCGGTCGGGCACCCCTCTCAAGAGGGGATTGGGCTGAGGCGACCTCTGAGAAGGTAGGGCGCGTTATCCTTAACGCGCCGGTTGGACGTGGCATTTCTGGCGGGCCATGTCGCAGCGGCGGGTTAGGGATAACCCGCCCTACCTTTCGGAGGGGTGGCGCGCAGCGACGGGGTGTGCTCCGTTTTGTGATCGCCGTTGGCCTGGCCCTGCTGGCATCCCGCAGTTTCGCCGAGGAACTCGCCGCGGTCGCCAGTCCGCGTCTCACCCTCGACGACGCGATCCACCGCGCGCTCGCGGGCAACAAGAGCCTGAAGGTGGAGGCGTTTTCCCGCTCCATCGCGCGCGCCAACCTGCTCACTGCCGCCGGGCGTTTCGATCCGTCGCTCAACTTCCGCCGGAGCTACGCGGAGAACGGTAGCCCGGTCTCGAGCGGGCCGATTGTTACCCAGCTCACGCAGACCGACGACTACAGCCTCTCGCTCGATGGCCTGATGCCGTGGGGTCTCAGCTACAGCCTCGGGGGCAGCGCGGAGAACCGGCGCGGGACGTTCAACCGGTTTGCCGACAACTACAGCACCTTCGGCGGAATCGCGGTGACGCAACCGCTGCTGCGCGGATTCGGTTTCGGGGCGAACTTGGCGGGTGTGCGCATCGCGAAAGCGGACCGTGCGATCTCCGACTCCGCCTTCCGGCAGAGCGCAATCCTCACCGTCACGCGGGTCGTCGTCGCCTACAGCGATCTCGTGTTTGCGAATGAAAACCTGCTCATCGCCCGGCGCGCGCGGGAGCTGGTGGACAGCTTGGTCGAGAGCAATGAGCGGCGTTTTAAGGCCGGCAGCATGTCGGAGAACGACGTGCTCCAGGCGCGCGCGCAAGCCGCTCAGCGCGGCGAGGCGATCCTCTTCGCCGAGCGGGCCGTGCGCGACACCGACAACGCGCTGCGCCAGCTCATCGGTGAGGACGCGTTCCCGCTCAGCGGTCCGCTCCTCGCGGTCGAGATGCCGGTGCCGGCGGACATGATGGTCAACGCGGCGGACGATTTGAAGGCGGCGTATGAGCTGCGGCCGGATTATCAAAGCGCGCGTCTCGGGATCACGCGGCGCCGCGCGACCGATTCGCTCGCGCGCAACCAGCTCCTCCCCCGAGTCGACGCCGTGGGCAGTTACGGCTACAGCGGGTTGGATCGCGACTTCGCCGCGAGCCGGAGGATGGTTTCAAACGAGGACAACCGCTCCTACTCGGCCGGCGTCGTGGTAAGCGTGCCGCTGACGTTTGCCGAAGGCCGGGGCCGCGCGCGCGCCGCGCGCTTCGAGGTGCGGCAGGCGGAGGCGGACCTGGAACGTTTCGCCCAGGAGATCGCGCTCGGCCTCGCGAACGCCGCGGGCCAAATCGAGACGACGCGCCAGCGCGTGGTCGCCACGCGCCGCGCCTACGAACTCGCGAACCAGGCGCTCGACGGCGAGCAGAAGAAATTGCAGGCCGGCACGACAACGACGTTTGTCGTGCTCAATCTCCAGACGAGCCTCACGTCGATCGAAAGCAATTTCTCCCGCGCCCGCGCGGACCAGCGCCGCGCGCTCGCCAACTACGAACGCGAGCGCGGCACCACGCTGGTCCGCTACCAGATCGAGTTGAAGCCGGGGAACTGAGGGCGCGCTTGAGGGTAGGGCGGGTTATCCTTAACCCGCTGCGGCGGCTCAGCTCACCGATAACGCTGAGCGTTGCCGGCGCGTTAAGGATAAAGCGCCCTACCTCACGCCTCCGGCTCCGCCCGCTTCATCCGAAAAAACGCCTGCAACATCTCGCGGCACTCCGCCTCGAGCACGCCGCCGGCGGTGAGTTCGAGGTGGTGATTCACGCGCGGGAGATCGTTGAGATTCGTGGCGCCGCCGAGGCAGCCCATTTTCAGATCGGGCACGGCGTAGCAGACGCGTTTCACGCGCGACATCAGCATCGCGCCCGAGCACATCGGACACGGCTCTTTGGTCACGTAAACCGTCGCGCCGGCGAGGCGCCAGTCGCCGAGCTTCGCCGCCGCCTGCGTAAGCGCGAGCATCTCGGCGTGCGCGGTGGGATCCTTCGCGCCCTCGACGGTGTTGTGCGCCGCCGCTACAATTTCGCCGCCGATCTCGATCACCGCACCGATGGGCACCTCGTCCGCGCGCCACGCGTCGATCGCCTGATTGTAGGCGAGCGCCATGAAAAACGCGTCGTCGCGCACGAGCTGCGATGGGAAACGTTTTTCAAACGGGCACACGGGGGCAGGAGAATCGGCAGGGTTCATCGCAGTTCGGTTACAGAGGAAAACCTTGACTAACGCACGGGCTTTCCGGCTTACAAGTGTGCTTTACGCCGCTACCTGCCCACCCATTCATGACGCTCGCCCGCACCAACCTCCTCTTCACCCATGCCTGAGAACGACGCCATCGAGGTGGAAGGCAAAGTTATCACCGTGCTGCCCGGCACGATGTTCAAGGTGCAGCTCGCCAACAAGCACATCGTGCTCGCTCATATCTCGGGCAAGCTCCGCAAGAATTTCATCAAGATCGCTGCCGGCGACAACGTGAAGATGGAGATGAGCCCCTACGATTTGGAAAAGGCCCGCATCACCTTCCGCATGAAGGAAGCGAATCCGCTGCCCCGGCCACCGATGCGTCGGCGGTATTGAGCCGGTCCGGTCGCTCAAGTGCCGACCCCCTCTCTGGCCAAAGCCCAAACGGCTTTGGCTTTTTTATGGCCGCTGCCTCCGATTGAAGTCCTCAGCGCTTTCGCTTGCCGACTCCCGACCGAACTCGCGCACTCTGTCTCGCATGGCCCGCTCGTCTTCCTCGCGCTCCCTCGCGCTCAGCCGCGCGCCGGCCGCGTTCGCGGGCGACATCGACGGCTTCATCGCCTTCCTCGACCTCGAGCGCGGCCTCTCGCGACATACCCGTGAAAACTACCAGCGCGATCTCGACCAGTGCGCAAAATTTCTCTCGGAAAAAAAGGATGTCGCCGATTGGCGCACGGTCGACGCCGCGCAAGCCGCCGAATGGTTTCACTCCTTGAGCCGGCGTGAATTCGCCCCCGCCAGCCTCGCGCGCAAGCTCACCGCGCTGCGGGTCTTTGCGCGCCATCTCGTGCGCGAGAAACTGCGCGCGGATGATTTCACCACGCTGCTCACCGGCCCGAAGCTCGGGCGTCGTCTCCCCGAGACGCTCTCCGCGGAGGAGATCGCCCGCCTCATTGCCGCGCCGAATGGCGGCGATCCGGCCTCGTTGCGCGACCGCGCGTTGTTGGAATTGTTTTATTCCAGCGGGCTGCGCGTCTCCGAACTTGCCGAAGTGATGTTGCAGCAGCTCGACCTCGAGCAGGGTTTTCTGCGGGTGTTTGGCAAGGGCTCGAAGGAGCGCGTGGTCCCGGTTGGCGGACGCGCGTGCGATGCGCTCGCGCTTTATCTCGCCGCCGGCCGCCCGCATTTCGTGAAGGCGCGCACGGGCAGCCAGCTTTTTCTCAGCAACCGCGGCGGTGCGCTCTCCCGCATCACACTCTGGTATATCGTGAAAAAACACGCCCGCCGGGCCGGCATCACGAAGAACGTCAAGCCCCACGCGCTGCGGCATTCCTTTGCCACGCACCTGCTCGGCGGCGGCGCGGATCTGCGCGCGATCCAGGAGATGCTCGGCCACGCCAGCATCGCGACCACGCAGATTTATACGGCGGTCGAGTCGCAGCGCCTGCTCGACCACCACGCGAAATTCCACCCGCGCAACCGCACCTGACGGCCGTCGCCGTTTAGCGGCCCTTCGCGTCCTTCACCATCTTGTCGTAGTCGGCGAGCGTGAGGGATCGGTTGCCCGCACCGCTGCTGCTCCACGTCCACGACCCGGAAATTTCTGGGATTTGCTCGCCGTAGCGATGCGTCGCTTCCTCGCGGGCCTTGGCTTCCGCCTCGGCTTTATCCTTGAACGCGCCGCTGGCTTGCAGCGATTCCGTGCGGCGTTCCACGTAGCGGTCGAAGTCTGCGTTCCGGTCCGCCAGCGTCGTCCGATGGGTCTGCGTCCGCGTGACCATATGAGTGCCGCACCCCGACAACAGCAGGCCGACGAACAGCAAAGGAAAGGCCCGGCTCATGGGCCAAAACCAAATGAAGCGAGGCGCCTGAGTCAACGGCGCGTCCTCTCTCGAACCCGTTGAAGCGGTCTCGACTCGGCGCAGGCGCTCCCTGAACTTCGCCGAGGCCGGCCCTGCCGCCCACCCTATTTTATGGAAACACCACCGAATCACCGCACCATGGCCGAGTATTTTATCCGGGGCCTCACCGAGGGCTGGATCACCGCCGCCCAAGTGATCGCCTGGTCCGACGAAGTCGTCGTCGCCTCGCCCAAGACGGAGGACTGGATGCTGGAGATTTCCTCCGCGAGTCCGGAAGACCGCATGGGCGTGCTGCATCACCTGCACGCCGTGCAGGGCGAGATCCAGCCCGACGTGCTGGCCGCCCTGCTCGCGAAAAAATGATGGCGTGATGGCCCGCCCCGCATTCATTCGCGCCCGCCGATTTCAACCGGCTGGGGTGGGGTAGAGGGCGGCGAGTTTCCGAATCGTCGTTAGGTTCCTCATCGAGGACGAGGGCAGCTTGAGCGCGCGCAGTTGGGGCGAAGCCCAGACTTTCGAGTCGCTGCTTCTGATGCGGCAGAGCCAGTAGTATTCGCGACCTTCGACGCGGAATTCATCCACGTCGGTCCGGCAGGCCACGAGGCCTCGGCTCTGCGCGGCGGTGAGCGGCTCGGCGAAAAACCCGACATACACGCTGTGGTCCTCGTGCTCCATCTGCGCCTTGGTAAACGCTGGAAACGCAGCCACTGCCGCCACCTCCGCGCGCGTGCGGACGAAGGTGTCCACCTCGTAGCCGAGCGACTTTTTCAAGTGATCTTGGATTTGCCTTTCAAGTTTGCGCGAGTCGGCCGCCTTGCTCGTGAAAACCACATTGCCGCTCGCGATGAAGGTTTCCACATCGGCGAACTTCAGCTCTTCGAAGCACTCGCGCAGCCGGTCCATCTTGATCCGGCGCTTGCCCAGGTTGATGCCGCGGAGGAAGGCGATGTGGTGGTGCATGGAGTCGCTGCACGAGCCAGACGGGAAATCCGGGCGGCGTCAAAACGGCCCCGCTTTTTCTTTGCGAGAGGTGTGCGCGCATCACTCATCTGAGTCTTGCCGGCACGAAAGGGTCGCGCGCATAAATCAGCCATGGCCCTCCAACTCCGACCCACGTGCGAGCACTGCAACAAGTCCCTTCCGCCCGCATCGGGTGAGGCCATGATTTGTTCGTTCGAATGCACCTTCTGTCGAACTTGCGTGGAGAACGTGCTCGGCAATGTCTGCCCGAATTGCGGCGGTGGGTTTTCCTCGCGTCCTATCCGGCCGAAAACGAACTGGAAGGATGGCAATTTCACGGGCGCGCGTCCGCCCGTGACGGTTGTCACTTATTGTCCCGTGGACCCCGCCGCCCACGCGATTTTTTCGGCGTCGATCAAGGCGCTGCCACCGGCACAGCGGTGAGCGCGATGGGCGCTTGACGGCGGAGCCGATTGTGGGACCTCTTGCGCCATGGCGACGTCCACCGCGGATAATTTCAGCGACTATAAAAAAGCCGAAAAGAAGGCGCTGGAGATTCTCTCCGCGATGAAGGCCGTGAGCCCGAGGAAAGTGGACATCGAGCTCGCGCTCCTCGTCGCGATCTTCGAGCTGCACAAGGGCACCGCCCCCGCGGACACGGTCGCGGCCATCGTGCAGGGCCACCTGAAAACCCTCGTGCCCTACTACGCCGCGAAGACGCCGCCGACGGGCTGAGGCGTGGGTGAGCAGGCGCGATTATTTCTGCGCCAAAGCTCCCCGCTCCCACGCCAGAATCAGTTTGCCGACTGGGCCATGCCCTTGACGGACGCGGCGCAGATCGCGGTCTCTTCTTCCGTGATCGTTCCGTCCCGGTCCGTATCGCAGCGCTCGACCGCCGGGTTGAAGAAGCGATTGGGACCGGTGATGGTCTTGCTGCACGTAATTGACGAGCACGAGCGATACCTCGTTTTTACTCTCCTCGCGGCGTTCGTGCGGCAGCTTGCTCAGCGTTTCGTAGAAGAGCCGGCCGGCCCGTTCCGAACCAAACAAGACCTTCGTGCGCTGACGTCTCTGTAGGAGGAGGAGCTGGACGAAATGCAGCCAATGTCTTCGGCGATCTCGTTCAACGTGACCGCCGTCGCCGCCACACTTTCCATTTGCCGGGCGCGCGCCTCTTTTGAAACACCGAGAAACGGCAGCTGGTCGCCGGCGCGTTGAGGTAGTGAGCTGGTTGATCGCCGGCTGTTTCCTTCCAGCAAAACTCGGCTGGGATCACCAGCCCCAGCCGTGGATCCCGCAGGCGATCAGCCGAAGGCGGGTCTACGGATTCGCCCGTTCGCGAATCTCATGGGCGGATTCTTCCTCTCCGGATATTTCCCAGACACGCTCGGCAAAATAATCCGTCCGCAACCCACTCAGATCACTGCTTGAGAAAGCCCCTAATCCACGCGAAATCCGGAGGAGCTGCCGTGGGTTTCCGCTCGTATCCTCCCTCGCGTCGTTCCGTCGCCTGAGCTTTTCTCGCGATCTTCGTTCGCGAGGTTTCGCGTTGTTGAGCGGGCTACTGCCTCGTTGGTTAAGATCGCCCTATGCCTAAGTCGCATCCATCCCCGAGCCGCGCACCCGTCGCCCAGCGCGCGGCGCTCACCCGCATTTCGCAAATCCACCAGCTCATCCGTGTCGTCCGCCCGGGCTCGTCGAGACGCGTGACCGCCGATTCCCTCGCGCACGAGCTTGAGGTCTCGATTGGCACGGTGAAGCTCGACCTTGAGGCGATGCGGGGGGAATTCGGCGCGCCGATCGCGTGGGATTTCAAGCTCCGCAGCTATTGCTACACGGAGCCGTTCGAATTGCGCCCGCTGCTCTGGCTCGACGCCGTGGAAGTGCTCTCGCTCATGGTCGCCAGCCGCATCTCCGCCGGGTGGCGCGCCTTCCCGGTCGGTCGCGCCCTCGCGAGCGCGCTGGAAAAAATCGCCCCCATGCTGGGCGGCGCCGTCTCGTTGCACCCCAATGCGCTCGACTCGGTTTTCTCCGTGCCCGAGGACCCCGCGACCGACGCCGAATCCCGGCACTTCCTGCTGCTGCGCGATGCCATCGAGGCCCGGCACGAAGTCCGGATCGTCTATCGGAAACCCGCCACTCCCACCGCGCCCGAGACGCGTCTCGTCCACCCGCTGCGGCTCGTGTGGGTGCCCGATGGCTGCCTGCTCATCGCGCAGGATCCCGCGCGCGGCGGCCGGCGCAATTTCGATCTCTCCCGGATTTGTGACGCGCAGTTGAGCGGCGCCATCTTCATCTGGCCGCCGGATTTTGACGCGAAGAAGTGCCTCGCCGGCAGCCTCGGCCGCTTCATCGGCGAGGCCGAGCATCAGGTGCGCATCGCCTTCGCCGCGAGCTTCGCGCCCTACGTGCGCGAACGCCCGTGGCACGCCTCGCAAACGCTCATCGAGCGAGCTGGCGGCACCGTCGAGGCCACCTACCGGCTCAACCATCTTCAGGACATCGAACACCGCGTGCTCGCCTGCGCCGGCCAGGCTGAAGTGCTCGCCCCGCCCGAACTGCGCCAGCGCATCCGCACCGCCGCCACGGCCCTCGGAGCGAAGCACGGCTGACCGAATCCAAGCCGTTTTAACCGCTGATCCTCGCTAATTTTCGCTCATAAATCCGCCAAGGCATCGGATATCGTGCTTCGCCGATGAGGCGAAGCACGCACACCGCCGTGGCCTCCTTTGATTTCTGAGAATCAGCGAAGATTAGCGGTTCAACCGGTTGGTGGTTTTGAAAGCAGCCCATCGGCCTCCACCAGAGATCGCGATCCGGGCCGATAAAGGTGATGTAGCCGTGATGTAGCCTAGATCTAGCCGAGATCCCCGATCCCCCGGGCCGCTCTTGAACCGATCACTCCGCTTCGTCCGCTTCCTTTTTCGTCGGACCTTGGCCTGGCATCATAAAAAAGCGGGATTTCGCGCACTTTTTTTCACTAGCCAACCTAATTGGCGAGTGAGCCTGCTAAGATGGGCGCATGAAAGATTTCTCCCGTCTCACACCGAGTTCACCGGTCTTGGCCGCGTCATTCGCAGCCACCTGAAGCTCCGAACCCGGAACTCCAAAGCCAAAAGCGCGCGCGGAACGCGCGCCCTCCCTTACGGGCCCAGTCGGGCCCGTTCCTAGAACAACAAAAAACACACACAGACATATGAAACCGATCGAAAATACGACCGGAGTAGCGCGTGTAGTCACGTCGCTGCTCGGTAAAGCCACTGAAACCCTCGCCTCCACCCTCGTTTCCCAGCTCGGCCAGAGCGTGGGCATCAAGCAGCGTGCGGCGAAACGTCAACCCACCCGCCAGCCTGCGAAGGCGAAGCGGAGCCAGCGTGCGACGCTGGCGAAAGGAGGTGCTCGCCGTGGCTAAAGTCGACCTCAACCCCTCTCTCACCCGCATCCGCGGTCGCATCGAAAACCTCGTGTATCGTCGCACCCTCCGCGGCCTCGCGCTCTCCGGCCGTCCGGCTCCCCGGACGACTCCGCCCTCGGCGGCGGAGGTGGATGTCCGCCAGCGGTTCTCCGCGGCGGCCGCCTATGCGAAGGCGCTGCTCAACGATCCGGTGCAGCGGCCTCGCTATGTGGCCGCGGCGAAGACGAAACTTCTGCCCGTCTTCGCCTTGGCGATGTCGGATTTCCTGAAACCACCGGTGGTGCAGGGGATCGACATCGGCGGTTACCGAGGTGTCATCGGCGACGTGATCAAGGTCAGTGCCTTTCACGTCTTCGAAGTGCTGGGCGTGAAGGTCACGATTCGCGATGCCGCTGGCGTGCTGCTGGAGCAAGGCGCCGCCGTCCTCACGGAAGGCCAGTGGCGCTATACTGCTACGATCGCGATCGCGGTCGGGGTGGCGTTCACCGCGGAAGCCGTGGCCACGGATCGTCCCGGCCACACCGGCAGCCTGACCGTGCCGCTCACGGAGTGAGCGCCACGCAGCCGGGCGGAGACGTCCGCCCGCTTTCGCCGCTGATCCAAGTCCAAGCCGCCGCGCGCCAGCCGGCGGCTTTTTTGCGGACGTTGACGACCTCGTGGGGTTATAAACGAATCACAAGTCATGACCTGACGTCTTCCGGTGCGTCTGACTCGGTGGAGAGGATGATGGGAACCGAGAGTTCAGTTGGAGACGCGATCCCCAATTCAACCGCGATGGACGTGTAGAGATCAACCGCTTGCTCAGGCGAGCGAAGGGAAACGATCAGTGCGTAGCGCACGGTGTCTTCGTAGCGTTTGAGGTGGGGACGCAGTCGCCACCAGCCACTCACGGGATAGACGGCGATTCTCGCTTTGCTACCGAGATCTGCCGCCGAGCCTTTCCACGTATCTTGATGAAGGGAGCCACGGTGTCGGTTGTCCGAGCCGATGAGCCATTCATCCGAGTCGCCGCCGCGGGGAGAGACATAGCCTTTGGGCCGGTCCGCGTAGTTGATGCGCTCTCGAAAGGTCTGATTCGTCTCATGCGGGCGCTGAAGGTCGAAACGGAGATGGCAGGAGCCGTAACGATACCGGTCGTTTGTGAGGCGCGTGCCGGGGTTGGGCTCAATGTAGTAAGAGAGCGTGATACGAAGTTCGACAGTGGCTGCACCCAAAGCCTCAAGGGCACTTTTAGGCCACGGTAGAGTGTGAAATCGCATCATGTTAGTCTTGATGTCGGAACCTTCTTTTCTGAAAGGCTGAAACTCGTCCTGAACCACAAGGGTGACGGCACTGCGTGCTGTGCGCAGCGAACGCAGTAAGTCTGGCTGGCCGTGACCGCAATGGCGCAACAAATCGTTTACGGCACTTTTGCGTGTGAGATCACTCCCGTCGATCATACCGTCCGTCCATTCGGCACTATGAAGAAGCAGGCCACGAACGGTCTCCGGCCACGCTTCGGGGTATTCTTTTTGAATGAGCGCTGCCAAGCGCGCGGCTTGGACGGAAGCCGCGCTCGTTCCATCGGCAGTGGTAAGGAGGCTTTGACCAAGACTGGCGTTCGTCGTGAGCAATTCCAAGTCGGGATGTTTCCAAAGCTGATTGTTTTCCTTAAAGCGATTCCCTCCCTCGAACACGATGTCCGGTTTTAGCGGCCATTCCGCACTCCAAGCGGCGGATGTCGCCGACATCGGGCTCAACGCGCCGCGCGAAGCGCAGACTTCTTTGTGAGAGAATGCGGTTGAACGGATGTGGTCTTTGGCAGTGCAGGCTCCGACCGTGACAACGTTCCACGCTTGGGCCGGATCGTGAACCGACCAATCGCGATTGATTTCAGGATATCGGTCCGCGTGTTCGCAGGGATAATTACCAGCACTCACAAAAATCAGGCGAGGTCGCTCGGGGTCTTCGCCGCGAGCAGAGCAGAGGAGGTCTGTTGCCGAGGACCACGAAGTTGGGCGCCCCGCGAAGCAGCTGTCCTTGGCCGTTATCTGTTGGGTGAAGACACGACGGCGTTCGGGGGCGGCTTGCTCCACGGCGGCAATGGTGTCACGGGAGATATTCCCCCACTGGTCCTCAAGCTGGGGGTTTGCGTCGTTAAGTATCTTGCCCGACTCCAGCCAGTGCGTGGCGTGGACCGCATTTGTGGCGAGTAGTGCCGCGGTAAGATCGCCGTAGGCCGCAAGGCCGGCCATTTGTGTGCCATGACCTTTTCCTTGTTCATGACGATCGTCAGTGCCCCACGCGGGAAGGTAGGCATGCAAGCCGTTGGGCGCGATTACGGGAGTTAGAAGAGGGTGAGCATGATTTAGGCCCGTATCGAGTAGGCAAACGGCAGGAGAGTCGGACGGCGGTGACAGCAGAGTGGCCACAGTGGCCTGCACATACTCACTTTGCTCGACCGGATGCATGTCATCGAACTCGGCGGCGCCGACCGCGGGGGCACGAAGCTCGGAGAGACAGTCGAGTAACTCGACCGAGCCCTCGATTTGCTCACGAGTGGCCTGTATCAGACGGATCGTGGTCTCGGGCAGATCAAGCGCTCGCCCCACCAAACGAATGGCCGCAGCCTCGGCAGCGGAATGAAACCTCCGGAGAATTTCGGTGCGTGCTCCCGGTGTCTCGCAGCAAAGATCCAAGCCTCCCACAAACACGGAAGGCCTGCGACGGGGATCGGCGTAGGCGCAGTCCAAAACGCCTCAAAGGCGGCGCGCCGTAGGCTGCCGATGGACGCGATGAGAGGTGCGTTCTTGGGCTTGGTGCTCCCAGGAGTTCGCGTGAATTCATCGCGATACTCGGCCACCAGCTTTTCAAACACTTCCAATTTGCCGTAGGGAACGCGAACGGTGGCGAATTCCTCCATCTGTGTCTCTCCATTCGCTTGGGCAACCGGAAGAGATCGGATATTAAGCAGGGTTATGCCGTGCTGGCGGCGCTCCAAACTTTCCGCGGCGAGGGGCAGTGCGGATTCAGCAGCGAACTCGACCACGATACCGTGCTCCGTAGCTAGCCCTCTGGCTGCGCGTTGCTTTCGGGCGGCGATCTCAATCTGCCGAACGGTATCTAAT
>JANYBX010000446.1 GCA_025360615.1 Opitutia bacterium | reverse complement strand
CCGCGCACGGAACGTTTGCCGTCGCCTGATTCCCCACTCATCCGTCATCCGCACCGCCTTCGTCCCGCGCCCATGAAGCTCCCCACGTTGTTCATCCTCGGGTCAATCACGGCCAACCTCGTGCTCGTCGCGCTGCTCCTGTCGACACCGCCGAAGAGCGGCGACTCTCGCTCCCCCACCGCAAAACCCACCGCATCACGGGCCGCAAATAAATCAGCCGCACTGCGCGCCGCCCTCGCCTCCGGTGATTTCGCCGCGCTCTGCGCTGCCGGTGTTTCAACCGACCGCGCCCGCGACCTCGCCCTCGGCTCCGCCTACGCCCGCTACCGCGCCAAGCTCCGCGCCGCGCAGCCCACCCCCGACAACGATCCGCGCTACTGGCGCAGCGCCAGCCGCCAAACTCTCACCGCCGCTCAGCGCGCGCTCATCGTCGAAGCCGAGCGCGAACTCGCCGCTACGTTGACTGCGCTCCTCGGCGACGACGCGTCGCTCACCGGGCCGCGCGATCCCCGCCTCGCGTTTCTGCCCGCTTGGAAACAAGCCCACGTCCAGCGCCTCGAGGAGGACTACGCGGCATTGCAGCAGCAGTTAAGCGACGACGCTGCCGGGCTACCGCTCCCGTCGGACCGTGAAAACGGGCGCCGGTTGGAGGAGCAAAAGGCCCTCGACCTCGCCGCCCTGCTCACTCCCGAGGAATCCGAGAAGCTCGAACTCCGCGCATCGCAACGCGCGCTCAACCTCATGAGCCGCTACGGCGACGGGCTCGAAAACGAGGACGACTGGAAAACGATCTACTCGGCTCAAAAAGCCCACGAAGCAAAATTTCCCTCCCGTGATTTCCCGAGGCCTGGCCTAAGTTTGGCCGCTCTCGACGACAGCCTCGCCGACACCCGAAAAATGTTTGAGCAAATCCACCAGACGCTCGGCGATGAACGCTTTGCCGCGTTGCAACGCGCCACCGATGCCGACCGCCACGAACTCGACGCCATCGGCCGCCGCTTGAATTTCACTCCCGAAACCACGGACCGCATCATCTCCCTGCGCGAAACCTACGCCGCGCAGACGCAGCGCATCGCCGCCGATCCCGCGCTCGATGCCGCTCAGCGCAAAACTCAAATCGCCGCGCTCGCTGCCAAAGCCCGCGCCGAACTCACCCCCATCCTCGGCCCCGAAGTCACCGCCGCCTACGCCCTGCGCCCCAACTGGCTTCGCGGCATGGGACAGGGCCTCATCCAAAACACCCAGCCAGCCAGCGACACCTTCGGTCCATCCTCGCTCATCTACGTCCGCGGCAGCCCGGGCCGTTCTCAGCTCCCATGAATCGCTCGCACGCCCTCCTCGCTGCGTCGCTCGCCCTCAACATCCTCCTCGCCTTCGCGTGGTTCTCCCCTTCGCGCGTCCCGCCCGTCGGCGCACCCACCACCCTCTCCCTCGCCGAGTCACCCGATCCACTCCTCGCCGCGCTCGACTCCACCGATCCCGCCGCTCTCCGCGCTGCCGGTGCATCCGACGAGGTCATCCGCCATCTCGCCCTCGGCCAAGCCGCGCACCGCCTCCAATCCCGTCTCCACGCCGTCAAACCCCAACCTCCCACCGAAACCCGCTACTGGAAAAATCTCGCGTGGCTCCGCAATCCCTACACGCGCGAGCAGCGGGCCGAACTCAGCGCCGCCCAAATCGAATTCGGCGACGCGCTCCGCTCGCTCCTCGGCGAGGAACTTTCACTCGACCCCCTTCGCAATTCGCAGCGCCCGTTTCTCCCCGCCGCGAAACAAGACCAGCTCGCCCGCATCGAGCGCGACTACGCCGAACTTCAGGCCGACCTCAACCGCGAGACCGGCTCCATCCGCCTCGCGTCCGACCTTGAGAAATTAAAATTCCTCGACGCGGAAAAAGAGCGCGACCTCGCCGCCCTCCTCACGCCCGCGGAACGCGAGCAGCTCGACCTCCGCGAGCCTCCCACGGCCAGCAAAGTCCGCGCCCAATTCGGCGAAGCCTTCGCCAACGAAAATGACTACCGGCAGTTCGTCGCCCTCCAAAAATCCTTCGACGAAAAATATTCGCGCGTTAACCCCCTCTCCGCCGACCGCCAGGCTGCCCAAGCCGAACTGGAGCAGAAAATCGAAACCGCCCTCGGCCCCGAAAAATTCGCCGCGCTCGTCCGCCTCGCGGATCAGGATCGCCGGCAGCTTTCCTCGCTCGACCGCCGGCTCGCGTTGCCCCCCGGCACCGTCGACCGGGCGATCGCCTCGCGCGACGCCTACGCGCAGGAATCGCAGCGCCTCCAGGCCGATCCCGCCCTCTCGCCCGAGGATCGTGCAACCCAAATCAAGGAACTCGCCACTCGCGCCCGCGCCGATCTGACGACGACGCTCGGCGCCACCGCCGCCGAAGCCTACGCCGCCGGCGCGACTTGGCTGCGCTACCTCCGTCAAGGCTCCGCCTTTTCCACCGATCCAAAAATCGCCCCGCCCTTTATTTCGCGCCTGAGTATAGCCTCGTTCCCCCTAGCGGTCGCTCGAGCCGGATCGACTCCACCCAAAAATTAGCTCCGCCTCTAAACTCTCGGAAAATCCCGACGACGAAACGACGAAAGAAATTCACGCCCAGCTCCGCCAGTCGCCTGAACTCCTAACAAACCGCCTCGAAGCGCGTCATCGTCACGGCGCTTTCCGCTTTCCCTTTTTTTCCCACCGATCCGCCTTCCCTTGTTCGCTGCGCACCACGGCTCATGAAACTCCCCACGTTCCTCCTCGTCGGCTCCCTCGTCGCCAACGCCACTCTCACCTTTCTCATCGCCAACCATTCCGCGCGTTGGATCGATTTCTCCTCTGAAAACCGCTCCGTCAATCGCTCCCCCACCGCCACGCCTCTCGCCGCCACCCGGCCAAAATCCGACTCGCCGCCTCCCGTCCCCGCCGATGGCGCCAATCCGCACGCGTGGACCCAGCTCACCACCGCCGACCTCGCCACCACCGTCGCGCGCCTCCGCGCCGAGGGACTTCCGCCCGCGCTCCTCCGCGCCATCGTGCGCATATTAGTCTCCGAACAATTCGACGAGCGCCGCAAGATCCTCATCGACGCCATCAAGGCCCAGCCGTGGTGGCTCGGCGAAGCCTATAACTTCGATCCGAAGATCGGCGCGCTTCGCCGCCAGCTCTCCCGCGACCAGAACGATCTCGTCACCCAGCTCCTCGGCCCCGACGACGACCTCACGGAAACCCAGCGCGCCGTTCAGCGCCGTTCCTACGGCGACATTCCTCAAAACAAAATCGAGGCCCTCCGCCGCGTCGACACCGACTACAACCAAATGATGAACGAGATTCGCACCCAGGCCCAAGGCATGATGCTCGCCGAGGACCGCGAGCAGCTCGCCCTGCTCGAGCGGGAAAAACGCGCCGATGTCGCCAAGCTCCTCACTCCCGCCGAGCTTTTCGAAATGGAGCTCCGCAGCGGTCCCAGCGCGACCGAGCTGCGCGGCCGCCTCGCCGCCTTCGACGCCACCGAGGAAGAATTCCGCACGCTCTTCAAACTTCAGAAGACCGTCGACGACCAGTTCGGCCCGCCGCAAACGCTGTCCGTCGAGCAGCGCACCCAGCGCAATCAGGCCCTCGCCAAACTTCTGCCCCAAGTCGAAGCCGCCCTCGGCCCCGCCCGCTACGCCGAGTTCAAGGAAACGACCGACGGAAATTATCTCACCGCGAATAATCTCGTTCGCCGCTTCGACCTCCCCGCTACCGCCACCCGCGAAATCATCACGATTCAGAAAGACATCAACCAGCGCGCCGAGACCGTGCGGGGCGACAAAGCCCTCACCCCCGAAGCCCGCAACGCCCAGCTGATCACCCTCGGCCAGGAAGCCACCACGCGCCTCACTCCAATCCTCGGTGCCGACGCCCTCTCCGCCTACAAGCAAGGCGGCGGCGGCTGGATCAACGGTCTCGCGCGCCCGCCCACGCCCCCGCCCGCGAAAAAATAATTTATCTCCTCCTCCGCGCTCTCCGCGCTCTTCGCGTTAAAAAAGATCCCACGCCTATCATGAAAAGAAATTTTCTCCTCCTCGCCGCCTCGCTCGCCGCCAACGCCATCCTCCTCGGCGTCTTCCTCCTCGACTCACGCACAGCGAAATCATCCGCCGCCTCATCCGCCGCAGATTCGAACGCTCCGTCCCCCAACTCGAAACCCGAAACCCAAAACTCGAAACTTCCCCCCGTCTCTTCAACCCTCACTGCTCCCCTCGCCAACGCCGCCCTCAAAACCGCCGCCACCCGCCTCAACCCCGACGACCTCGCCGGCATCGTCGCTTGGCTGCGCGCCTCCGGATTTCCCCCGCGCGCCATCGCGACCATCGTCTCCCAGCTCGTTGGGAAACGTTTCCAA
>JANYBX010000424.1 GCA_025360615.1 Opitutia bacterium | reverse complement strand
ACCGGCCGCGCCCCGACCTCGAGGATGACGTTGCTGGTCGCGACCCAGGAGAGCGGCGTGGTGATGACCTCGTGACCCGGCCCGATGCCTGCGATGCGCAGCGCGATCTCCATCGTGCAAGTGCCGGAATTGAACACGCGCACCGGCCGGCCGCCGAAATACTCGGAGAGTTTCGCCTCGAGCGCCTTCACGTTCGGCCCGGAAGTAATCCAGCCGGAGCGTAGCACCTCGACGACGCCCGCGATGGTTTCCTCGTCAAGAGTCGGGCGCGTGAGCGGCAGGTAGGGCGTGACGGGCTTCGCAGAAACGGGGGCGGAAACGACGGGCGCGGACATGTCAGGGTTGGTTGCTGAAGAGATAGTGGTCCCGGGTTTCACCGAGCAAATGATTACGAAACGTGGGGTCAGCGAAAAGTTCCTTCACATCGCGTTTGCGCGCGACGGCGTAGATGCGTCCCGGCTGCGTCCAGAACTCGCGAAATTCCGGCTCGCCGATGAACCGCCCGCTGGCCCGCGCCGCCGCATCTTCCTCCAATTCCAGTTCGCCCTTGAACGCCACCACGTCGACCACGCGTCGCGCATAGAACGTGAAATCGTGGAAAAACTCATGGTAGTGCATCACGCGATCGCCGGGCTGAACATGGTCACGGACGAATTCCGCCAGCTCCCTGGTGCCGGGCTTCACGTCGGTCGGAGAGATGAACTGCAACGCCGCGAAAAACCCCGCCGTCATCACGAACAACCCGCGGATGGCAGCGCGCGCGCCGCGCACCCTCGCCAGCGCCGGCACCACGATTCCTCCCAGCAGCAGCACCGCCACCACCGAGTAAACTGGCGCCTGCAACGCGCTGGCCTGCGCCGGGGGCAGTTTCGCGAGCGCCGGCCGCAGCATCACCACCACGAGGGCGACCGCGAGCAACCCGCAGGCAAACGAAAACACCCGCAGCGGCACCCGCAGCCGCGCGGTCGCGCCTTCGCGAATGATGGCCGCCAGCCACGCGCCGATGAAGACCGCGAGCGCGGGGAAAATCGGCAGGATGTAGGGCGGGAGTTTCGAGTGGGCCTTCGTGAAAAACAAAAAAATGAACCCCGCCCACACGGCGAAAAACCACGCATCGGCCTGCTTCGCCCGCGCCGCCCAGCCGCCCCGCAACCCATCGCGCACCGCTGGCCACAAAAAACCGACCCACGGAATGAGTCCGCCCAACACGATCCCGATGTAGTAATACCACGGTCCCTCGCGCGAAGCCGCGGAAGACGAGAAGCGCTCCCAATGTTCGAAGACAAAATACCGGTGCGCCCACGTCTCGTTCCGCATCGCGGCCAGCACGTGCCATGGCGCCGCGATCGCGAGAAAGAGCAACAGGCCCGTCGGAAGATGCAGCGGACGCAGGCGTTTCCATTGGTTGAAAATCAACAGCCACAGAAACATCACGGCGCCGGTGACGAGCACGCCGATCAAGCCCTTCGTCAGCGTCGCCAGCGCCGCGCTCGCATAAAGCCCGTAGAACAGCCAGCGCCGCCGCGCGCCCGGCGCCTCGCGCACGCCGAGGATGAAGCAAAAAAGCGTCGCGCTCATCAGCACCGACACGCCCATGTCGAGCAGCAGGCTGTGTGCGATGATGAAGTAGAGCAGATTGGTGCCGAGCACGCCGGCCGCCAGCAAACCCGCCTCGCGCCCGTAAATTTTTCGCGTGGCCGCATAGGTGAGCAGCACGCCACCCAGCGCGAGCAACGCCGGCACCGCGCGCAGGGCCCACGCGCTGGGCCCGAAGGCCTTCAGGCTCGCGGCCATCAACCAATACATCAGCGGCGGCTTCTCGAAATAGTTCACGCCATTGAGGCGCGGCGTGACCCAGTCGCCCGTCGCCACCATCTCGCGCGGAATCTCCGCGTAGCGTCCGTCGTCGGGATTGCTCAAATCGTGACTCCCGAGGCGAAAGCCAAATAGCACGACAAACGCCAGTGTCAGCCAGAGTAGATCGCGCCGCCACGATGCAGGTGCATCCGTCGGGCCTGAGGGTTCGGTGAACATGAACGGTGGAAACCGCCGATTCAGTCTACGCCGGAACGACTGGCGATTTTTTTCGTGCGCCCGCCCCGCCTTCGTCGCCATATCACGCGCGATGGCCCCGGGAAAAAATTTCACCTTCATCTGCGGCGCGGACGATTACCTCGTCGGCCGGATGGGCGCGGAACGTTTCGCCGCGCTCACCGCCGACGTGCCCGACGAGTTTTCCCGCGAGACGGTCAACGGTTTCGCCGCCAACATGAGCGAGGTCGAAACCGCGATAAATCGCTTCCGCGAGAGCGTGCAGACCGTGTCGATGTTCGGCGGCCGGCGCGTC
>JANYBX010000411.1 GCA_025360615.1 Opitutia bacterium | reverse complement strand
GCACCCCGACCTTCCTCTCTGCGCCGGCTGCGGCCGATGCTGTCACTTGGTGGTCGAGCTGCGGGCGGGTGACTCCGTGCCGGAGGAATTCGTGGTTCAACACGACGGCGCGCGGTGCATGGATCAACGCGGCAATGGCGCCTGTGTCGCCTTGGACGCGGTGACCTTCCTCTGCACCATCTACGACACGCGCCCGCAGACTTGCCGCGATTTCAACCGCGGTGAAACGATCTGCCGCCGAATCCTCGGCCGGCCGTTGGCCTCCGGCTAACACACTCGCCGATCTCCCGCCGTCTTCAACGCATCGCCGGCCGTCTTCAACGCATCGCCGGCCTCAACTCACGGCGCAGTTCACTGGCGAGCGCGACCTGCTGCCGGCAGGCGGCTTGCACGGCCTCCGGCGAAGCGTCGGCCAGGATTTGAGCTTGGAATGAAACGGCCAGCGACGCCACCGGCGGAAGCTTCGCCGTTTGCAGGCGCTTCACGCATTGGTCGCGCAGGCTGCCGGCGCGCGATTCGACCACGAGAAAGATTTTCTCGCCCGCTCCCGCCTGCTCATAGATGACGGCCACGCCCAGCGCGGTCGGCGGAATCGCGGGGTCGAACGTTTGAGCGGTGCAGGTCGTCAGGCCGAAGCGTTCCTGCCACGGGGCGGATTTAGTTTCCATTCGCGAGCGTCTCTCCACGTCGCAACCAACACAACGCGTTTGTGCCCTGCCCGCACCGACCCAATCAAATCCTCAATGGGGCCGCGCGTAGTTTTTCGTCGCGTCTTCGATCACCACGACCCAGTCCCCGCCCTGCGGTTTTTTCTCCAGCGTGAACATCCCGGAATTCTTGAACTGCTCTTGGATCGGTTCCGTTGAACCCGTTTCTGGGCTGAACCAATAGGCGCGCAACATGCGCGCCGCGATCACGGACGTGTTCAGCGCGACGGTTTGCGGAGCGCTGAGGTAGGCCATGAGATAAGTGGCGTCATTTTTTCCCGGCGTCCCATCCCGCGTGGCCTGCACGCGCGTGAAAATGTCCGCGCCCTGCCCTGCCAGCACGACGCTTTGGTCAGGAATGCGTTCAAGATCTGGGTGCGAATCGAGCAGCGTTTTGACGTGGTGGAGTTGGCGGACCGCCGGGGTGTCGAGCGCGTCCCGCCAATTTTCCACGCCGGGAGTCCAGCCCTTCAGCATCCACGGCTGCGCCGTGTGCGGCGTCATTTGCCAGAGCGCATTGTGCCCGTAGGCGTAGCCGCAGCCGCCGGCAAAAACGCACTGATAAAGGCTGCGGCGCTGGATCAACGGGTCTTCCGCCGTGCCGGATTCATAGCGATGCTCGGCCATCATCGCGGGCTTGGTCGGCGCGGCGCGGTAGTCACCCGCCACCAACGCGGCGGCATCGTAGGCGGTGTTCTTCGCGGCATTGCCGGATTTAGCCTGGCTCAAATAAAAATCCAACCAGGGCGATGAGCCAAAAAACTTCGCCGTCGAATTTTCCGAGACGGGATGAACCGTCACGAGGTTTTCCCCCGCGCATCCTTCCTTCAGTCCTTGGCCGAGGGCGTTCACCCGCTCCGGTTCGATGTAGCGCGGCGAGGCCTCGCCACCGACGCAGAAGATCACGTTTTTCACGCCGCGATACCGCTGGCCCAGCGCGCGTCCCAGGGCGCCAAGCTGCGCGGCCGTGTAGTTGTTCATCGTGCCGGCCTTCGGTCCCGCCCACATCGAATAGAGCATCACATACAGGCCGTGCTCGGCGCATTTTTTCACGACGGCGTCGCAATAAACGAAATACGCGGGATTCAATTCGGTCTTGTCGGCGCCGAGGTAAGCCGGCTGTCCATAAGCGTTTTTCTCCTCGGCTTGCGGGGCGAAACTCAGGGCGAACATGATCGTGTTGAAGCCGTGGTCCGCGCGGCTTTTCAGGTAGATCTCAATCTCCTCCAGCTTGAGCGCGCCGAGATTCCACGCGGTGTCCGCCAAAATAAAAACAGGGGCACCCGTCGCGGCGTCGACGAGAAAGCGGTGGTTGGCGCTCACCCGGAGTCCATTTCCGGGCGTGGATTTGGCGATGGTCGCGCGCGGGATGGAATGACACGAGACCATCGCCGACACGAGTAGACCAGCGAGCGCCCAGTACAAAAGAGCGGCGATTTTGATTTTCACGCCGCAGAAAAACCCAAGCGAACCTACGGCTTTAGCGTCGCGCAGAAACGCGCGAGCCGCTCAACGCCCTTCTTGATGATCTCGTCGCTCGTCGCGTAGCTGAG
>JANYBX010000397.1 GCA_025360615.1 Opitutia bacterium | reverse complement strand
TTGCTTCGCTGCTGCCGGATTTTCGCCGAGCTGGCGCGCGAACGTCTTCAGCTCGGTGGCGCGCGCGGTGGCGGGAGGCAAATCCGTCGTCCAGATTCGCAATGCGGCCGTCGCGGCCTCGAAGTAGGCCCGATCTGACGCCGGCACGGCGGCCGGTTTTAGCGGCACGATGCGAAAAGGGGGAAACACCCAAAGCAGCGCGCTGAGCGTCGTCGCGATGGCCAGCAGCAGGATCGGTCCTGGACCGGCTCTTTCTCGGCGCGGGGGCTGTAAGGGCGGATCGGAGACGCGCCCTCCTCCGGCCTCAGGGCTTGCGGCCATAGTCGCCGAATTTCGCGATGTTTGCCTTGGTCACCAATTCCACGGCGACGGGCACGCGCTGGGGAAAATCTTTTTGTCCCTTGATGAACTTGTCCGCGTATTCCGCCGCCGTGCGCGCCATCGTTTTCGGAAACTGCATGACGGTCGCCGCGATTTTTCCTTCGGCGACGCCCTTCACCGCGTCGTCGGCGCCATCGAAGCCGAACACTTTTACCTTCGCCGTTTTCCCCCCGGCGAGCAGCGCCTGATAGGCGCCCATCGCCATCGCGTCGTTGCCGCAGAACACGGCGTTGATGTCGGGATTCGCCTGGAGAATCGACTCGAGCACCTCGAGCGCCTTGCTGCGGTCGAACTCGGCGCTCTGCTGCGCGACCATTTTCAAGCCGGGGAAACGGTCGACGACGCTATGGAAGCCTTTCGAGCGGTTCCACGTGTTCGTGTCGGCGACGATGCCGAGCAGCTCGACATATTTTCCGCTCTCGCCGACTTGTTCGACGAAGAATTGTCCGAGGGCCACGCAACCGGAGTAGTTGTCGGAGAGGATCTGGGAGACCGCCGCATCGTTGGCCTCGATTTCGCGGTCCATGCAGAACACGGGGAGCCCGGCGGCCTTGGCGCGGCGGACGTTGGCGACGGAGCCCTTGGCGTCGGTGCAGTTGAAAAGCACGGCGCGGTAACCCGAGGCGATGAGGTTGTCGAAGTGCGCGGCTTCCTTGGCGGGATCGTTCTGCGAATCGAAAATCGTGGCGTCGTAGCCGAGTTCCTTGGCGCGGTCGCGCGCGGTCTCGGCGAGCACGACGAACCACGGGTTGTTCAGCGTGGAGACCACGACGGCGACGCGGCGGCCCTCGGCGGCCTTGGGCGACGGCCCAGCAGGAGGCGCGGCCGGGTCCGCGCGTTTGCAGGCAACGATCAGGAGGCACGCGACCACGCCGGCGCAGGCGAGGAGTCGAACGAAACGAGGTGTTTTCATCGGAAGGGGAATCGGGGGGGATTGACTGAAAAAGGCCGGGAGGAAGCAACGACACAGCCGGAAGGCCGCAGTCCTGCATCATAGCATGGATTTATCCGGGCAGTCTTCCGGCCATTTTAATTTTTATGCCGGGATCCTAAGTTGCGCGATCCGTCTGGCCCCGTAGTAAGGTGATCCCTTCACGTTTCGAAATTCATCCGCCCTTCCCATGCCCGCCCAGCATCCTCCCTTCTCGTTCGACCCCGACCGGCCCGATTTTGCGCCTTACGGACTGACGTGTGTGCATTGGCGTCCATCGCCCATGCGGCGACCGGATCATCACAACGAAATCGAGCTCAACTTCCTCGAATCGGGCACGGTGACCTACCTCCTCGGTGGAAGGAAAATCGTGGTCGTTCCCGGGCGGATCAACGCATTCTGGGCCTCGATTCCGCATCAGATTATCGAATTCGGCCGCGCGACCTCCTACTATGTGGCGACGATTCCGCTCCAGTGTTTCCTGCAATGGCGGTTGCCCGACCATTTCGTGCAGCCACTCCTGCAAGGGCTGCTGGTGAACGAGCCGACCGCCGACCGGGCGAATTCGGATTCGCAGCTTTTCGCGCACTGGGAACAGGACTTGTCCCAGGAAAAACCCGAACTCGACAAAGCGGTCCTGCTGGAAATGCACGCGCGGCTGGTGCGGCTCGCCCTCGGCCTTCCCGTCGACCGCAAGCGGCCCAACCCGCGCCGGCGCAGCGCGAGCGTGACCGACGCCGGCCTGAACAAGGTCGAGCGCTTGGCGTGCTTCATCGCCCAGCGCTATACCGAGCAGCTCACGGTGCAGCAGATCGCGGATTTCGTGAAACTCCACCCGAACTACGCGATGAATCTTTTCCAGAAAACTTTTGGCACCACGTTCATCGACTACCTCACGCAGCACCGGGTCTCGCACGCGCAGCGCCTGCTCGCCACCAGCGACCAGTCGGTCACCGACGTGGCCT
>JANYBX010000373.1 GCA_025360615.1 Opitutia bacterium | reverse complement strand
CCACCCCTACAAACACGTCTCGCTGGAGAACTAGGGATCTCAAAAGCCTCTCCGAAAGTAGGCCCGCGAGCTTGCTCGCGCTCCGGACCGCGCCCGGCGGTTCCATCTGCGCTGTCGGATTGACGGCATCCTAAGTGATGGCAATCTGTCGTCATGACGCGCACCCAAATCCAACTGCCTGACGACGTTTACGCCCGCGCCCGCAAAGTCTGCGAGCGCCGTGAAATCTCCCTCGCCGAACTCTCCCGCCGCGGCCTCGAATACATCCTCAATGTTTACGCGCCGGAAAACGGAACAGCCGGGGATTGGCAACCTCCGAAGCCCCGCCGCCTCGGCTGGAAAGGTTTGAACGAGATGGAAATCAAGCAACAGGCCCAGCTCACGACCACGGAATCCACTCTCTCCCGCCGTCGGAAAAAATAACGCGTCATGCTCTCGATCGACACCAACATCCTGCTCCACGCCTTCAACGAAGACTCGCCCGGCCACGACGACGCCTATGCGTGGCTGACCTCGATGCAGAGCGACGAAAACGTTGCCATCTCCGAATTCATCCTCGCCGAACTCTACGGCCTGCTTCGCAACCCCGCCGTGCTCAAGCACCCGCTCCCCGCTGACGAAGCTGCCGATGTCATCCGAACCTATCGCACGCATCCCCGCTGGCGGCTGATCGGCTTTCCGGTGGAAAGCCGACCGCTCCACGATGCCCTTTGGCAAAAAGCCGCCGCCAAAAACTTCGCCTTCCGCCGCCTCTACGACGTCCGCTCCGCCCTCACGATGACCACGCAGGGCGTGACTGAATTCGCCACGGCCAACGTGAAGGACTTCGAAGGCCTCGGCTTCCGCCGGGTGTGGAATCCGCTCACGCCGTGAGGTATCCCTTCGCGACCCCAACTTCGCGATGGCATATCGTGAGAGGCATTGGAAACATCACCTTCACCAAGGATTCGCAATCCAGCTCGTATCGGGCTCGGTTGCGACACAACCAACTTTTTATTCCGGGGTAGTTCAGCGGCAGAACGCTCGGCTGCTTACCGAGAAGGCGCTGGTTCGAGTCCAGCCCCCGGACCCATCACCATCAAAACTCCATGCCCCAGAACGGAACACCAGAAAAGGGAATGACCGGCAGCCCCAGTTACGCCGCGTTTCAAATCGCGAAGGCGCTAATCACAAGCGAGACCCACGAGGATGGGGCAACACGTGAGCGTGCGCGTGAAAAGGTGAAAAAATGGGCGCAAGTGATTGAGGGGATGATGTCAGGCAGTATCGAAATTGGAACACGTCAACCGATTCAGGGGATGCCCGTGTGGGCAACTCCGGAGGTCGTGACGGGAGGATTTACGACAGGACGCTTGTTAGCCGGCGACGCGCTGCAGGGACATGAAGAGGAGCTGCTGAAGCGCCTCGATTCGCCATCGGGAATTTCTGAGCGGCAAGTGCTCAACGGATATTTCCTCAGCGAGCAGGGCCTCGCTGAACTGACCGAGCGACTCCGCTCCGGCTGTTACGAGATCGCCGTGCCAGAGGAAGGCGCCCTGCTGGTCGTCGCGTGGCTAGCTGCCAACTCCCAAGCGGAGGCCGCCCGAAGCCTCGTCGACATTCTATCGCCGCACTTCGCAGCCCTCCGGTTTTTTCCTCTGCCGGCACAACGGCCGGTCAGCTTCAGCAGCCGCGTGCATCTCGAAAGCGTCGGCGCGACACTGGAAAATATCCGGCACATCAAGCCCAACCCCCGCATCTCCGCTCAAAAGGAGGCCATTCAGGTCTGGACGCCCATCTACCACCGAATGATCGCTCTGTTTCTTGAAACGGTGGTCGGAGACCCACCGACCATCCAGCCGGATGCGGAAGGACGATGGGTTTCGCTCGAGACGAAAAAATTTAACGTGGTCGGCGGTCAGCCTTGTCAGCGTTACGCGGCAGATTGGAGAGAACGTGCGCTCGCGATTTTTGCGGACTGCGAGCGCCTAAGTTCCGTTCACTCGCATTGCGGCAAACCGTTGAGAGCGGAGGACAGTTTCGCCCGGCTGCGGAGCTATCTGAAACGATGTGCGGAGGAACCGCGTTCCCTGCACGGACGCGACGTGGGAATGATTCGCCTCATTCTCGCTCGTCACATCGCCAAGCACGGCGCGCCGGATTCAGAAAGATTCCAACAGGTGCGGACTCGGCAGATGGATCAGACCGCTGGGCCAAGCTTTCATGAGATAGCCGACGCGGTGCAGCAGCGACTGGCCGCGTATCCTCCCGAAGGCGGTCTTGATGCCCTAGATGCCACCCTCCAGCCGATCACCGATGAGGAAGCTCGTCGTTCCAATGTTCCGTCGGGCACAACTCTCCCGCCCTCTCTGTGCCGAAAAATTGCCCGATGTCTTTCTGAAACGTCAGATGTGCTCGTGGAACGCGGCCTCATCACGTCAGGCGAAACCCTGGCGCACGTTATCCCTCAGTTCACCTCGGGACTCAGGGCAGCAGCCTTTGAAGACACGCACCTTCGCCGTCTTTACGCCGCCATCTATCGTGCATTCCGACGGCGCCGCTCTTTGCTACTGCTGAATCTGGAGAAACAAATTCGGATCGAAGAATTACCCTGGATTGCAGCGGTGGAGCCTTTCCGGCGCACGGACCTCTCCACCCGCGAACTCTCCCACCAAACGCTCAAGGAGGTTACTATTCTGACGCTGCGCGCTTTTCCTCACGCCATCATCCCCAACAAGCTCCTGCAGGAGTTGCGCGCGCTGGCCCAAAGCGCGGAGTTGAAGTTGCCACTAGTCGAGGAACTCGCCGCCGACATCTTCATGGACGATTTTTCGCCCAAGTTCACGGAGGCGGCGAAACGTGCCGCTTCATTACTCGACGGCTCACTCTACGCACGGTATTTCGGACTCGATTGCACTGCCATCTGCCGGTTACCGGACATTAGCCCCGAATCAAAGTGGTCTTGGTTCCGGCCAGAAGCCTCAAAGCCGCTTGTCGAACTCTGCATCACGCGTGCCGGCGTTGGCGGGGCAATCGGAAGAAACGTGGCGCGGAACGGCATGGTCATCGAACAAGCTCAAATCGTCACCACGCAAAATCTCGCCGTTCTATTCGCCACTTTCGACTTGGCCGCGGAACTCCGCGATGACCTTCGTGACATGGCCGAGCGTTGCTTCCGTTGGATTTGCCGCCGTCAGCAGACGAAGACCGATAACTCGCACGCCACGCTCATCATGCTGAAGAACACAGCCTATGCATGGCGACAGATGATCTTCTACCTTTCGCTACTGCCGGGCGATCAAGTCGGCCCTTTCCTCGATTGGGCCGAAAAACACCTGCGTGAGCAGGAGGAGAGCTTTCGCGTTCGATTCACCCCAGCGCTCCGCGGACTCATCGCGACTCACACCGGCAGCTCACTCGATGACGGGGCCACCCAAGCCGAAGGAGCGCGCCGTTTCCTCGGATGGACAACCTCACGCCACTGGCTTCTGGGCGAGAAGGCCGCGAACCCAAATTCTCGCAAGCCATGACCCATCCCCGCACGCGCCAAACTTTGATCTCGCGCGGCTACGCCTCGCTCCTCGCCGACCTAAAAGCCCGCGTCCGCACCGCGCAGGTGAAGGCGGCGGTGTCGGTGAACCGGGAGTTGATTCTGCTCTACTGGCACCTCGGTCGGGAAATCTTGCGCGCGCAGAAAGCGGAAGGCTGGGGCGCGAAAGTCGTGTCGAGGCTGGCGAAAGACTTGGCAAAAGAGTTTCCGGAGATGGACGGCTTTTCCACCCGGAACCTGAAGAGGATGCGGACTTTCGCCGATGCCTATTCCAACGGCGAAATTGTGCCACAGCCCGTGGCACAATTGAAGAAGTCAGAGGGTGAGCAGCCTGTGGCGCCAATTTTATCACAGGCTGTGATAAAATTGGGCGCTTCGCCCGAACCGATCTCTCGGGCATTTTCACCACAGAGATACAGAGGCACAAAGATCGGAGGACTGGGGCTCGTTGCGGGAAAAGGGATTTCTTCCCTGTGTCTCTGTGTCTCCGTGGTTCAATTCCGGTTAAAGCGTCGGCCCGATAAAATCGTGGCGCGAACGGACGGCGTTTTGGAAAATTCTCCCACGTTCAGTTTTCTCCCGCTCGGCGAAACCCTCGCGTGAACGCCCGCCTTCTCCGTTTTCTTTGCGCCCTCTCCTGCCTCTTCGCGGCCCTCC
>JANYBX010000365.1 GCA_025360615.1 Opitutia bacterium | reverse complement strand
CGCCTCCGTCAAATTTTCCCTCGTGCCACGCGAGGGCCGAGCCCACGAGCACCGGCGCCACCGCCGCCGGCAACGTGCGCGGCCGCGTCGCCTCCACCCAAATCTTCAGGCGTGAAACGTTCGTCCCGCCACGTGTGTTTTGACCTGCGTTCATTCGCTCTTCGGTTGGTAGGTCTCCGGCGGACTCATCGCAAGTTCCCGCTCAAGCTCGCGAATCCGCGTCAACACCAGCACCGCACCCGCGCCCTCGTCATGCCCCGGCAGTTGGGGATGCAGCGCGCGCAACCACGCGTAAGCCTCCGCCTTCCGGCCCAGCCGACGCAGCAGCTCCGCGTGAAGCCGCGCCGCGTAGTAAGGCGCCCCCGGCTGAGCCCACGCCTGACGGTAGCTTTCCGCCGCCGCCGCCACATCATGAAGTCGGTTGAGTTCAATGTTCGCCTGCTCGATCCATAGCGTCGCACTCGCCGGCTGCACGCGTCGCGCCGCCGCGATGTGCCGCAACGCGAGCCGCGCCTGCTCGGCCTCGATCACGCGCTGCCGCTCCACCGGCACCGTCTCATATCCGCCTTCCGCCCCGATCCGCCACGCGGGCAAATCATACGCGAGAATCCGCGCCCCGTTCAGCCAGAAATAAATCGGCCGCGGGTCCACCGCCGTCGTGAGCCCGATCAACGTCTGCGTGCCCGGCAAGTCGCGTGTCTCCCAGAGCGCGTGCATCCGCAGCCACAAAAAATCCGCCGCCAGCGCGCGAAATCCCCCCAGCCATCCGAACAATGCCCCCGCGCCCGGCGAAACCACGGGCCGCTCCACCGACGTCGCCCGTTCGTCCCTGAGCGGCGTCACCATCCACTCCCACGCGCGGCCCGAAACCGCCAGCGCGGTGAAAACCACCATGAGCGCGCCGAGCTTAGATTTCACGTTTGCGAAAAGCATACGTCGCCAGCGCGACCGCCACTGCCACATGGCCCAGCGCATAAACCGTCAGCCGTGCGATGTGTCCCCAGGGCAAATCGGTTTCGATGCCCACGGCGAAAAGTTGGAAATCAGGAAACACCCATCCAATGACGCCCCCCATCGCTCTCGCAATCCACGATGCCCCGTGCGCCAGATTCTGCAGGTGGCAGATCACCAAAATCGCGAACCCCATCATCACCGTGTAGAGCTGCGTCTGCGCGAAACTCGCGATGAGCAGCGTGCCCGACGCGAGCATCGCGAGCTTGAGCCATTGCAGCCAGCCCGCGACCGCCAGCGTGCCGTAGTGCAGCACCCGCCCTTGCGCGAAGACTTCGGGAAACTCCCGCATCAGCGCCGTTTCCCGCGACCAGAGCACCGCCGCCAGCGTGGCGCTCAGCAGCACGCAAAACCCCGCCGCCACCGCGGCCACGCCGAGAAATTTCCCCGCGATAAACTCCGTCCGCCATACTGCCTTCGCGAGGAGCGTCAGCGCCGTGCGGTTATCGATCTCGCTAAAAAAAAGCTGCGCCGTCGCCGTGATCGTGAGCGCCGCGCCGAAAAACGAGATGGCCCCGTCGCCGAAGTCGGCGATGAACTTCAGCTCCGGTGAGCCAAAGTTAAAATCGCGCAGGTAA
Source organism: Opitutia bacterium (assembly GCA_025360615.1). Lineage (GTDB taxonomy): Bacteria > Verrucomicrobiota > Verrucomicrobiia > Opitutales > Opitutaceae > Tous-C4FEB. The sequence continues at coordinate 762 of JANYBX010000365.1, read as the reverse complement.
CGCACGCCAATCACCAGTCCGAGCGCGAGCAGCACGAGCAGGTTGAAGAGCTTTTGCCGCACCGCCTCCCGCAGTGTATTCCCCGCGATGAGCAGCGTGCGCCGCCCGGAAAAAGGCACGCGCGTCATGCTTCGCCCTTCCTCCCACTCGCGGATTTCCCCGCGCCCACCCGCTCCAGAAAAATCCGGTCCAGCCGCGCGCCCGGTTGGACCAAGGTTTCAAACTTCCGGCCCCGTGCCGCCAGCCACGCCCGGAGTTCCACCAGCTCCCCCGGTGGCAGCGCGTCCGCCATCAGCGCCTCGCGCGCGCCCGGCTTCACGAGTTCGTCCACCGCTCCTTCGAGCAGCAGCCGCCCGCGGTCGAGAATGGCCACGCGGTCGCAGATGGTTTCGATCTGCGCCAGCAGGTGCGAGGTGATGAGCACGGTTTTACCCTGCCCCTTCAGTTGCAAAATCAGCTCCGCCATCGCCGCCGCTCCGACTGGATCCACGCCCGCCGTCGGCTCATCGAGGATGATCAGTTTCGGATCGTGCACCAGCGCCTGCGCGAGCCCGATGCGTTGCAACATGCCTTTCGAATAAGTCCCCACGCGCCGGTCCGCCGCCTGCGTGAGCCCGACCCACGCTATCATCTCGGCCACCCGCGACGTCAGCCGCGCGCCGGAGAGTCCGCAGATGCGCGCATAAAAAGCCACCAACTCGCGGCCCGTGAGATACCCATAAAATTGCGGCGACTCCGGCAGGTAGCCCACGTCCACGCGCG
>JANYBX010000353.1 GCA_025360615.1 Opitutia bacterium | reverse complement strand
GGCACGCATTTCCTCTCGCTGGCCGACGGCGCGAAAATCATCGCCGGCAAGGGCAAGGGCTTCGACTCGCTCACCGGCTCGTCCGGAGTCGCCAACGATTTCAACGTGAAGAACGCCGTCTACAAGGAATCGCAAAACGTGTCCTCCTATATCGACGCCAAACTCACCAACGAGGCCATCGCCGCCGCGAAGAAGTAAGCGCCGCGCCCCCCGAACCAATTCCGTTGGAGGCGGGGTGCCCTCACCCCGCTTCGGCGTTATCCTGCCAGCGACGTCGCCGTGGGTCGAGGGCAGGCCACCCCCGCCTCCACGCTGCCGCTGAGTGAGAGCAGGTTTGCCGCGACGCGCCGGCATCCGCCTACTCACCCTCACTCCTCGTTACCCGCTCCTTCCCCGTCCCCGCCCCCATGCCCCGCTCCCGCTGGTTTGCCATTGGCAAGGAACCCCCGCCGCGCGTGCGACTCGTGCTCACGTTCCTGTCGTTCCTGCTCCCGGTCGCGCTGTGGGCGCTCATCAGCTACGTGCCGTGGATCTGGCATCCGCTCATCCGGGTAAACGATCCCGGCACCGTCGCATGGTTCACACCCGGACTGCTCGTCGAGCGCGCCGTCTTCGCCGAGGAAAACGCCAAGGTCGTCGCTACGCCCGACGCTCGCGTCGCCACCGGTGAGCGCGCCAACCCCGTGTTTCTTCCACCGCCCCATGCCGTGGCCCGCGCACTCTGGACCGCCTTCGCGACCAAGCCCGTGCTCAAGGGCGACACTTGGCTCCACGAAAGTCTCGCGCTCAGCATCCGGACGATTTTCTGGGGCTTCGTCATCTCCTCCCTCCTCGGCGTGCCGCTCGGCATTTTATGCGGCGCCTACCCGCCGTTCGCGCGACTCGTAGAGCCCGCCATCGACTTCGTCCGCTACATGCCCGCGCCCGCTTTCGGCGCGCTCGCCGTCGCCGTCCTCGGGATTTTTAGCGCGCCAAAAATTGCGATCATCGTCGTCGGCACTTTTTTTCAACAGGTGCTCGTCATCGCCAACACCGTGCGCCGCCACGACACCGCGCTCATCGAGGCCGCGCAAACCCTCGGCGCCCGCCGGCGTCAACTCCTCCTCCACGTCATCGTGCCCGGCTGCCTCGTCGAGCTCTACAACGACCAGCGCATCCTCCTCGGTTGGGCGTGGACCTACCTCATTGTCGCCGAGGTCGTCGGCGTGAGCAGCGGCATTACGTTTTTCATCAACCAGCAGGCGAAGTATCGGAACTTCGACAACGTCTACGCCGCGATCATCCTCATCGGCATCATCGGTCTCGTCACTGACCAAGGGCTCGCATTTCTCGGCCGGCGAATTTTCCCGTGGCAAACCCGCCAGCCCAGCCGCCTCCGCGCGTTTCTCGCCCTGCTCGGCCGCCAGGGAGGATCCAACGCATGAGCGCCAACGCCACCGGATCTTCTTCGTCCCTCGACTATCGCCAGCAATCGCCGGCGGTCGCAGAGCGTTTCAAAAAACTAAAAGACCGTCCCGTCGTCCTCGAAGTGCGCGATCTTACCCGCGTGTTTCCCACGGCGAAAGGCGGCGAGGTCACGGCGTTGCGCGGGCTCAACTTCCACGTCCATCGCCGCGAACTCATGTGCATCCTCGGCCCGTCCGGCTGCGGGAAATCCACGCTCATCCGCCTCCTTGCCGGTCTCGATGAACCCAGCTCCGGCGAAGTCCGCCTCGACGGCAAACCCGCCGTCGGTCCCAGCCCCGATCGAGGCATGGTGTTTCAAGGCTACACGCTTTTCCCGTGGCTCACGGTGAAGCGCAACGTGATGTTCGGCCTCCGCATGGGCGGCATGGAAAGCGACGAAGCGAGCCGCGAGGCGTTGCAGTGGCTCGATCTCGTCGGCCTCGCGAAATTCAAGGACGCTTATCCGCATCAACTCTCCGGCGGCATGAAGCAGCGCGTCGCCATCGCCCGCGCCCTCGCGAACAACCCGCGCATTCTCCTCATGGATGAACCGTTCGGCGCGCTCGACGCCCAGACGCGCGCGCAGATGCAGACCCACCTCCTGGAAATCTGGCGCAACGTCGACGTCACGATCCTCTTCATCACCCACGACCTCGACGAAGCAATCTACCTCGCCGACCGCATTCTCGTTTTGAAAGCCCACCCCGGAGAAGTGCAGGAACTGATCGAAGTCTCCGTCCCCCGCCCACGCCACCCCGCCCAATCCAACTCCCCCGAATTCCTCGCCACCAAGCGCCGCCTCGAGGAACTCATCCATCCGCGCGCCGAGCCCACCTCCCAGCCGATGGAAAAACTCCCCATCATCCGCCTCACCCACGCCGGCGACGACGTCGAGTAAACAACCCAGCCGTAGTTCGTATTTTGGATTTGGTAGTTGGTAAGACCCCGCCCTCGCTCACGAAAATCCACCAACCACCCACTACCAAATACCAACTACCAATTACTAACTACCACCTACTGCCTTTCCTCCGCCCCATGACCGCCAAGCCAAAACCCAAACCAAGCCTCGCCCGCTTCAGCGTTTCCCTCCCCGCCGATCTCCTCGACGAACTCGACGACATGGTGACGACGCGCCGCTTCCCGAGCCGCTCGCACGCCATCGCCGAGATGGCCCGCGTGCAGTTGATCGAGCATGCCCGCGAACTCGGCACCAAGAGCGTGGCCGGCACCATCTCGCTCGTTTACGATTACCGGAAGCGCAACCTCCAGCGTAAACTCGCCGACATCCAGCACCAGAACTACCTCATGGTCGTCACCTCGATGCACGTTCATCTCGAGGATCACCACTACCTCGAAGTCCTCCTCGTGCAGGGCCCGGCCCGCGAACTCCGCCGCCTCGCCGACACCCTCGCCGGCTGCAAAGGCGTAAAACACGCCCGCCTCAATCTCACCGCCGCCGCGATGCCGCCCCTCCTCTGAGTTTCGCCACCTTTGAGAGCGACTCTAGCCCTGCCCCCCCCTTTTTTTTCGAATCCCTTCGCACCCTTCGTCCCCTTCGCGAGACCCCTCCACACCGCCGCCCTTGACGTAACACGAAATACTACAAACGTAACACGATCTCGCCATGGACCTCGTCATCGACACCGCTCCCGCCGCCCCCCTCTACACCAAGACCCTCACCCATTCCGGCCTGTGGTCCGGCGTGATCTCCCGCGGTAAAACCCTCCGCCTCACCGCCCTCGAACCCGGCGCCAACGTCGGCGTTCTCCTCTACAATTCCGCCGTCACCACCGAGCGCTACAACCTCCCCGACACCCTCAAGGGCCAGCACATTTTCTATCTCCGCCATCCCTATTGTCTCCACTCCGACATGGGCCGCGTCCTCGCCTCTATCACCGCCGACACCGTCGGCTGGCACGACACCGTCTGCGGCTGCTCCCACGCCAAGCTCGTCGCCGAAAAATACGGTGCGCTGAATTACCAAACCGCGCGAAACGACTTTCACCGCAACGCTCGCGACAGCTTTCTCATCGAACTCGCGAAGTGGGGCCTCAGCGAACGCGACCTCGTCCCCAACCTGAACCTCTTCAGCAAAGTCGTCGCCGACGAAGCCGGCCGCCTCACCTTCGTCTCCGATCACGCCAAGCAAAACGCCC
>JANYBX010000348.1 GCA_025360615.1 Opitutia bacterium | reverse complement strand
GCGGCCAAGGCGACGCTCGCGGATGCCGAGGAGGTTTTTCGCAAGATGGATTTCGACCGGATGATGACGCGCATCGTGGACCAGCAGAAAAACGCGATGGCGACGATGATGCGCCGGGCGCCCGGTGGCGCGGGCAACGTCGATCCCGAGGCACTGGCGGCGTTTCAAAAGAAGACGATGGATGTGATGTTCGACGCGATGGACTTGCCTGGAATGAAGAACGACATGGTGAAGGCCTACAGTGAGATTTTCAGCAAAGACGAATTGCGTGGGCTCTCCGATTTTTATGGCACGCCGGCCGGGCAGGCGATGATCGACAAGCAGCCGGAGATTTCACAGCGCATGAATGCGCTGATGATGCCGCGCATGATGGCGGTGATGCCGAAGATCCAGGAGATGGGAAAACAGTTCGGCGCCGAGCAGGCCGCGAAAGCTGCGGCAGCCAAGGCGGCGGCTGCGCCCGCGCCGGCACCCGTGGCGGCGCCGCCGAAAGAGTAAGGGGCTGAAGGTAGGGCAACCCGGCAGGTTGGTGGGCATTAATTGGAGAACCGACCGCTGGTCGGTTTCCGAAGTCCGACCAGCGGTCGGGCCTACAGTCCGAGGCGGCGAATTGTAGGAGCGGCTTTATGCCGCGATGGTTTTTCGGAATCGCGGCGTAAAGCCGCTCCTACAGCCGAGAAGTCGGGCCTAATTTACAGCCGCGATCACCTGCGCGTGCAGCTCCGGTGTGGCGGCGGCGATAATGGCTTCGGCGGGATACGCTGGGCCGCTCGTCCAATTCGTGATGACGCCGCCAGCGCCGCGGATGATCGGGACGAGCGCGGCGATGTCCCACGGGTTCATGATCGGGTCGAGCATCACATCGGCCCAGCCCGCGGCGACGAGCAGGTAGCCGTAGCAATCGCCCCAGGTGCGGACGAGTTTGGCCTGCGCGAGGAGGCGTTCGCAGGCGGGGCCGTTTTGATAGCGGGCGAGATTGGCGAGATCGCTGGTGAGCACGGTGGCGGCGGCGAGGTGCGTGGTGGCGCGGGTGCGGACAGGTCGGCCGTTGAGCGTCGTCGTCGTGCCGTCGCCGAGCATGAGCTGGCGGAGGATCGGTTGGTGAATGCAGCCGAGCACCGGCTGGCTGCGATGAAGGAGCGCGATGAGCGTGCCAAAGAGCGGGACTCCGGTGATGAAGGACTTCGTGCCGTCGATGGGATCGAGCACCCAGACGAATTCGGCCTCGGGATTTTCCGAGCCGAACTCCTCGCCGATGATGCCGTGAGCGGGAAATTTTTTGCGGATGAGATCGCGCAGGAGTTCCTCGGCGCCGCGGTCGGCGAGCGTGACGGGGGAGGCGTCGGCTTTCGTTTCGACGGCGAGGCCCGGGCTGGCAAAAAGTGGGCGGATGAAATCGCCGCTTTGAATGGCGAGTTCGATCGTGAACGTGCGGTAGGGCGTGAGATCCACGGAAGGAGAGTTGCCCGCGAAAGACGCGAAACACACGAAAAAATCGGAGAAAGGCGGGATTGGATATCGGAGGCGGGGTGTGTTGTGTGAGGGACGATGTCGTGGACTGAGCAGCCAATATTTTTCGTGGACTTCGAGGGCAGCCGCGCGTCGGGCGTGCTGGAGTATGGCGTGGCGACGCTGCTCGGCGGGCGCGTGGTGGCGACGGCGACGCGGCTCTGCGCGGCGACCGGGCGCGTGCGCGAGGAGGATGCGGCGGTGCACGGGCTGCGCGAGGCGGAGCTGGCGGGGCGCCCGCCGTTTGCGGAGCACTGGGAATATTTCGCGGGCCTGCGCGAGCGGGGGCCGCTGGCGGCGCACTACGCCGGCGTGGAGAACGCGCTCTTAAAAGCGGCGTGGCCCTATCCGCGAAGCTCGCCGGATTTCGCGCGTCCCGGTGAACGCGTGATCGAGTGGGGGCCGTGGATCGATTCGGCGCGGATCTACGCGCAACTTTACCCGCAGTTTGACTCGGGCCGGCTGGAAACGCTCGTGGGAGCGTGCGGTTTGCAGGGCGAGCTGGACGGACTGGCGGAGGATGTTTGCCCGCCGCAGCGGCGGAAATACCACGCGGCGCTTTATGATGCGCTGGCGGGCGCGGTGCTGCTGGGCTCGCTCACGCGGGAGCCGGCGGTCGCGGGGATGACGGTGATGCAACTCCTCGCGCTCAGCACGCTCGATGGCGGGAAGCGCGACGCGATTCAGCAGCGGGAATTGTTTTGAACGAAGCAAGATTTCCAGGCGCAGGGCGGATGCGGGCGTGAACATCGAGGTGCTTTACAGCAATCATGAGCACTAGATGATTCTGGTCGTGGACGATCTTGAGAACAGGCGGGCGGTGTCGGAAGCGTGGATGCGTGAGCGTGGGATGGCCACGGCGCCCGATCAAGCGGGGAGGACGAGTTGATGAAACAGCACGCCTATGAAGTGCGCGTGAATTGGACGGGCAACGACGGCACCGGGACGAGCAGCTACCGCAGCTATCGGCGCGATCACGTCATCTCAGGCGCGGGCAAGCCGCCCATTCCGGGGTCCAGTGACCCGAGTTTTCGGGGAGATGCCACGCGCTATAATCCGGAGGAGCTGCTGGTGGGTGCGCTGTCCTCCTGCCACATGCTGTGGTATCTCCATGTGTGCGCGGTGAACCAGGTCACCGTTTTGGAGTATGCCGACACGGCCACGGGATTCATGGACGAAGCGGGGGACGGCTCGGGGGAGTTTGTCCGCGTCGTGCTCAGGCCGGTGGTGAAGATTTCGCGCGGAGGCGATGTCGCCAAGGCGCGCGCGCTGCACGCGGAGGCGCATCGGTTTTGTTTCATCGCGCGTTCGGTGAAGTTCCCCGTGGAAATCGCCCCTGAAATCAGGGCGGCGGATATTTTTTGAAACCGGTGAGCTGCGCGAGCACGTGGAGCACGAAGCGCGGATTTGTTTTGAGATAGCGCGGCCCGAGGCGGCGAGGCTCGGTGCCGAGGCGGAAGAGCCATTCAAGACCGAGGCGCCGCAGCCAGCGCGGTGCCTGCGGGACGCGGCCCGAGTGAAAATCGAAGGCGGCGCCGACCCCGATGAGCACGCCGGCGTCGAGCGCGGCCCAGTGTTCGGCCATGAATTTTTCCTGCTTCGGCGTGCCGAGGCCGACCCAGATAACGTCTGGGCGCGTGCGTGCGATCTCGGCGCGGAAGGCGGCGGTTTCGTCGAGGTTAAGCGGACGATAGGGCGGCGTAAAGCTGCCCACAACATCGAGGCCGGGAAAACGCGCGGTGAGTTTTTCGCACAGCGTGCCGGCGACGCCGGGCGCGCCGCCGTAGAAAAAATGCCGCAGCCCGACGGTGCGGCCGAAGTCGCACACGGCGAGCATGAGATCGGGCCCATAGACGCGGCTGATGCCGCGCGGGCCGAGCCAGACGAGCGGCATGCCGTCGGGCGTGGTGAGCCAGGCGGCGCGGTAGATTGCCTTCAGCGCCGGATCGCGCTGGGCCTCGGCGAGGCCGTGCGCCGTGCCGAGGCAGATGTAGCCGCGCCTCTGTGCGCCGCGCACACTGAGGACGAGGTCGCGCGCTCCCTCAAGCGTGAGCGCGGCGATGCCGATGCCGAGGACGTTGTAGCGCGGCGGCGCTGGCGTCGGTGGATCGTCAGCGGAGTTCAAGCTCACGCGGAGCCGGGGGAGGCCGTGGTTGATCCCGAGGAGAATTCGCGACCGCCGATTTCCGTCATTCCGACCAGCACGAAGCAGCCGAGCACGAGCAGCGCGGTGATGCCGAGGATAACGGTGGCGGCGATCCAGTGGGTCGTGCCCGCGACACCGAGACCGCCGGCGCCGACCATCATGATGAGAATGGCCATCAGGCTGCCGGGACGATTTTGACCGCCACCGCGTTTCATCACGTCACGACGCGGGGTGGGTTTGATGCGGGTGACTTGGAGCCATCCTGCCGCCGCACCGCAGGCGATGGAATAAACGAGGCCGAGCAGCCCGAGCCACGGGTGGCCGAGGATGGCCAACACGGTGCAGAGCACAAAACTCACTCCCGCCGGCAGCGCGAGGCCGGCGGCCAGCTTCGCTAGGCGCAGGCGCAACTCGGGAGTCGGGCTCATGCGGATGAGATCCCAACATTCTTCCCCGGCGGTGGAGACGGCGGTGAGCGCCATCGAGAATTGCACGGCGACCACGAGCGAGATGGGGCCGAGCAATGTCACGCCCGCGAATTTCGCCATGCCGAAGACAGCGGGCAAAATGTAGAGCGCGGTGGGCAACACCTGCGCCAGGAGCAGCGGGTCGCGCACGATCAGGCGCACATCCTTCAGGAACGTCGCGCGGACGACGCCCTCGGCGAAGACGTGGCGGCGGGCGTGGCTGGGTTTTCGTTCGGGCGCGATGGCGCTGCCCTCCTGCACGCCGCCGATGAACATCCGCGCGAGCACGCGGGTCGTGAGCGCGACGAAAACCGCCGTGATACCGGCGAGGGCCAGCAAGGCCAGCGCCTCGCCGCGTCCGCCCCGCGCGATGAAGGCGACCAGCGGGTGACTGAAAAAGCGGTCCGCCTGCGCGAGCATTTCCACGCGGGTTTCGATCGGTAGAAAATTTTGTCCCTGAAGGACCAGGTAGACGCCGGCGCTGAGCAAGGCCGCGACGACCTGGGCCCACG
>JANYBX010000305.1 GCA_025360615.1 Opitutia bacterium | reverse complement strand
CGGCTACAAGGATCAGGACTACATCCGGCTCGCCCTCCTCGGCCGCAAGCTCGGCAAGAAAATCATCCTCGTCGTCGAGCAACTCTCCGAACTCGACGATATCATCCGCCTCTCCGTCGAGACCGGCGTGAAGCCGATGATCGGTTTCCGCGCGAAACTCCAGACGCGCGGCGAAGGCAAGTGGGCGACCTCCACCGGCGACAACGCGAAGTTCGGCCTCAACACCGCCGAAATTCTCTTCGCGATCGAAAAACTCCGCGAGGCGAAGCTCCAGTCCTGCCTGCGCCTTGTGCATTTTCACATCGGCTCGCAGGTGCCCAACATCATCACGATTAAAAATGCCGTCATCGAGGCCACGCGCTTCTACTGCCAGCTCGCGAAGATGGGTTTTCCGATGGGCTACCTCGATGTCGGCGGCGGCCTCGGCGTCGACTACGATGGCTCGCGCTCGAACTTTGAGAGTTCGATGAACTACACGATGGAGGAATACGCTCGCGACGTCGTCTTCAACATCCGCGAAATCTGCGACAGCTCCCGCGTCGCCGTGCCCGACATCGTCAGCGAGTCCGGCCGCGCGATCGTCGCCCCGCATTCGTTGCTCGTCGTCGAAGTTTTCGAGCGCATCAACAAACGCGAGTCCCTCGGAAAACAGCATGAGCCGAAGGTGAAGCACAAGGTCGTCGAGGACCTCGAGGTGATGTTGAAAAACAAGACCAAGCTGGGCCGCCTCGAGCGTTTTCACGACGCGATGCAGAAAAAGGAAGAGGCCTTCTCGCTCTTCAATCTCGGTTATCTCGATCTCGAAAACCGCGCCGCCGCCGAGTCGATTTTCTGGCAAATCTGCGAGCAGATCGCGAAGGAAGCCAAGAAGAGCGGCTACCAGCCCGAGGAGTTGCACGACCTCTCAAAGCTCCTCGCCGACCAATACGTCTGCAATTTCTCCGTCTTCCAGTCGCTGCTCGATCACTGGGCGCTCAAGCAGCTTTTCCCCGTCGCCCCGCTGCATCGCTTGAACGAAAAGCCCACGGTCAACGCCATCCTCGCCGACATCACCTGCGACTCCGACGGCAAGATCAGCAGCTTCATCGACCTTCAGGACACCAAGGACTACGTCACGCTGCACCCGCTCAACGGGAAGCCCTACTACCTCGGGATTTTTCTCACCGGCGCGTATCAGGACATCATGGGCGACCTCCACAACCTCTTCGGCCGCGTGAACGAGGTGCATGTTTTCCTCGAGGACGACGAGCCCAACGGCTTCTACATCGAGGAAGCGCTCAGCGGCAGCCGCATCGCCGACGTCATCGAGGGCGTGCAATACCAGCAGGAGGATCTCTGCCGGAAGATGAAGGCCCAGATCGATGCCGCGACGAAGAAAGACATGGTTAAGCCGCGCGAAGGCGTGCGCCTCCTCGAACTCTACGAGAGCCAGATGCTCAATAAAACCTACCTGAACATCGAGCCGAAGAACGGTCGCAAACACCGCCGGCGCAAAACCGACCGGTGAACCAACCGTTTCGCACCGGCCTGCGGAGCCGATAAAATCCCGGGGCGAAACTGGGATAGAAACTATGGGAGGGGCTTTACGCCCCGACCCGCGCTTTTTCGCCACGGCGGCGATCTTGACTTGCGCCGCTCCGCGAGGTGACGGTGCCGCGGATGCGCCCTTGGAAATCCCCCTCCATCCGATGGCTGTTCATCGCCCTCGCATGCACGGCGGTTTCACACGCGCAGGAAGCGCAAGTCGTCGAGAAAGAAGGCCGCGTCGTCGTGACCAAGGCCGGCGCCAGGCCCGTTCCCGCGCAAATCGGCGTGGCGCTCACGGCCCGCGACAAACTCGGCACGGGCGAATCGAGCCGCGCCGTCTTGAAGATGAGCGCGAAATGGTTTGCCCGCGTGGACGAGGAGACCGACGTCGAGATCATGCCCGCGGCCTTCGGCGCGAAGGACAAGGAAGCGCTGAAGATCGCGCTCGGCGGCGCCTTCATCTACAGCCGCGAGGAGGAAGGTGAACTCAAAGTGCAAACTCCGACCGCCACCGGCGGATTGCGCGGCACGCAGTTGGTCGTGCGCGTTTCGGCCCATGGGAAAACCTTCATGCAAGTTTTGGAGGGCGAAGTTGACCTCGCCAACGATCTCGGTCGCGTCCTCCTCAAAGCCGGCGAGGCCGGCGAAGCCGAGCGCGGACAAGCGCCGCGCAAAACCGCCTCCATCGAAACGCGCAATCTCCTCCAATGGACGCTCTATTATCCGGCGGTGCTTCAGCCCGACGAACTAGGGCTGACCGAGCGTGAAAAAAACGCCCTCGCGGCTTCGCTCGACGCCTACCGGCAGGGCGACCTGCTCGGCGCGCTCGACCAGTTTCCCGCCGGCTATGCTTCGTCGGCCAACGCCCGGCTCTACCACGCATCGGTGCTGCTCGCGACCGGCCGGGTGGACGCAGCACGCGCCGCGCTGCGCGATATTCCGACCGACAACCCCCACCGTCGCGCGCTTGAGCGGATGATCGCCGCCGTGGCTTTTTCGCCCCAGCCCGACGCGGGCACCCCGACCACGGCCGGCGAAGCGCTCGCCGAAAGCTACTACCGGCAATCCCGCAGCCAGCTCGACGCCGCGCGGGCCGCCGCGAAAGGCGCCACTGAACTCGCGCCCGATTCCGGTTACGCGTGGACGCGTCTCGCCGAACTGGAGTTTTCCTTTGGTCGCACCCGCGAAGCCCGGAGCGCCCTCGAACGCGGTCTCGCGCTCGCTCCCCGCAACGCCCAGGCCCATGCGCTCCGCGGCTATCTTTTCAGTGCGGAGAACCGTATCGCCGCGGCACGCGCGTCCTTTGAAGAGGCCATCCGCCTCGACGGCGCGCTCGGCAACGCTTGGCTCGGTCTCGGGCTGACCAAGATCAAGCAGGGACAACTCGCCGAAGGCGGCGCGGATTTGCAGACCGCCGCGACGGTCGAGCCCACGCGCGCGTTTTTCTACAGCTACCACGGCAAGGCGCTCAGCCTCGCCGGCGCCGACGCGCTCGCGCGCAAAGATTTCGATCTCGCGAAGCAACTCGACCCGAAAGACCCCACCCCGTGGCTCTACTCGGCGATCCAGACGCAGCAAGAAAACCGCTACAACACCGCCATCGCCGAAGTGCAGCAGTCGCTTCGCCTAAACGACAACCGCCGCGTCTATCGCTCGCAGTTTCTCCTCGACCAAGACAGCGCCGTGCGCAGCTCGAACCTCGCGAAGATTTACCAGAACAACGGCATGACCGACCTCGCCGTCCGCGAAGCCACCCGCGCCGTCGAGAGCGATTACACCAACGCCTCCGCCCATCAGTTCCTCGCGAACAGCTTCGATGCGCTCCGCGACCCCAGGCAAGTTTCGCTGCGCTACGAAACCGCGTGGCTCAATGAACAACTGCTAGCCAACCTGCTCAGCCCTGTCGGCGGCGGCCCGCTCTCGCAGTTCGTTTCGCAGCAGGAATATTCCAAGCTGCTCGCGAGTGACGGCATCGGTGGCAGCTCAATCACCGAGTGGCGCGAGGACGGCTCCTACGACGAGCACGCGTCGCTCTTCGCCACGTTCGGCAAACTAAGCGGAGGCCTCGATTTTTCCGCCCGACACGATCCCGGAACCCGCCCGAACAACGACAGCGCCGAACAAAGGATCGACGCTCAAATCAAGTATCAGGCGACAGCTGATGACGTCGCCTATTCGCTCGTGGAATGGGGAAGCCTGAAGCAAGGTGACCTACTCCAAACCTACGACAATTCCCCCGGAAATCCGGGCCTCAGGTTCAAGGAAAGCCAAGAACCCGCCTTCGCCCTGATGGGATGGAATCACCGGTGGGGAACGGGTAACCACACGCTGTTCATGGGTGGACGACTGGCCGCAGATCAAGCCCTCGTCGCGCCGGGATTTGTCCCATTTCTGCTCTTTCGAGACCAGAGTGTCCTGCAGCCGAATTTTCTGCGGCCCACCGCCAACGGCACGCTTGAGTATACCTCACCGGCACTGAGAAATGCCGCCGTGCCACCGGCCTCCATTGGTTCGGACGGCTCCCTAAAACTGTCGGATGACTTTCAACGTGCCTTCGCCCCATTCCTCGGACAGGGCGCGATAACGGGAACGGGCTTTCTCATTGACCACCGTCTCGATGCTTCGACCCGAGTGCGGTTCGAAATTTACTCGGGCGAGCTGCAACACATCTGGCAACGCAGCCGAAACACCCTGCTCCTTGGCGCGCGCTGGCAAGACGGGGAATTCACCACGAGCACGCGGCTCGATTTACTCAACGCCAGCCTCGTCTCGTTCGCCCCCTCGCCGGTTGCACGACAACAAGTGTCCGCGCATTTCGGTCGGCGGAGTTTTTATGCCTATGATTTTTTCGCTGTCTCACCGTCGCTGACTGTGATCGCCGGCGCTGCATCGGACCACATCGAGAGACCGGACAATTTCCGCCGTCCACCGGTGAATGATCGCGAGGTGAAAGCGCAGCGCCTAAATTTGAAATTCGGATTCACCTTTTCCCCATCGCCAAGAATAACGATTCGAGGCGCTCACACGGAAGCCCTCGGCGGAGTGACGTTTGACGAGAGTGTGCGCCTCGAACCCGTGCAGCTCGCGGGTTTCAACCAGGCGTTCCGCACTGTCATTCCCGAATCGCTCGTTGGCTCGATCGAAACCCCCGTTTACAAAAACTCCGGCCTGAGTGTTGAGGGCAACTTCACAAAACGCACTTGGTGGGGAGCCTCGTTTAACCGGCTGACGGAAGAGGTTCGCCGCACAATTGGAACCCTCGATGTCGTCACCGCGCCCGTGTTTCCCGGCGGCCGGGCCATTCTGCCTTCCAGCACCGCGGAACGGCTCGCCTACCGCGAAAAAGTCTTCGCCGCCGGAATCAACCAACTCATCGGTGGGCAATTCGCCATCGGCGCGAATTATCGTTTCACCCGCGCTGAGCTCCACGACACTATCCCAGAGATCCCGGTTTCCATTTTGCCTTTTGCCGACCTCTTCAGTCGCGCCACGCTCGAAGAGGCCATGTTTACCTCGAATTGGAATTCCTCGTCCGGTTGGTTCGGGCGCTGGGAGGCCGACTGGTATTCGCAGGACTTGCATGGCACTGCCGGAGGCCAGACAAAGCTCAGCCCGCGCGGCGATCATTTCTGGCAGTATAGCGCGCAAATTGGTCACCGCTTCCGCCACAACACGCGCGAAATCAGCGCCGGCGTGCTCAATCTCACGGACCGCGATTACCAACTCAGCCCGCTCGCTGTAACGCGCGAGCCGCCCCGCGCGCGAACGTTCTTTGTGCGCTGCCGCGTGGGGTTCTAAAATGTCGCGCTTCCGTCCGCCAGTCTTCGTCGAAAAACTTCTCGGCTGGACGGCACTTCACAGCGGCTGGCTCAGCAACGTCACGCTCTCGCTCCTGCTCGCGGCGCTCGGCTGGTTTGCCGTGCAGTGGCGCGAAACGATTTGGCCGCGCTTCGGCGACGAAACAGTGGACTGGCAGGAGATGGGCATGGACCCGCTCCAACGACTCAGCTTCGACCTGCCGTTCATCGTGCGGCATTCATTGCCCGACGCGGTGCGTTCCATAGCCGGACCGCCCCGGCCGACGGACGAGGTGGTGATCCTCTACATGGATGAGGAATCCGCCCGACCACTCGGGCAACCCGCCGGCGAGCAGTGGAGCCGGGCCATCCATGCGCGGTTGCTCAACGTGCTCGCTCAGGACAGCGCGCGTTCGGTGCTATTCGACATCGTCTTTGACAGTGAATCGACCGAAGACCCGGTCTTCGCCGAGGCGTTGGCAAAAAACGGCCACGCGTTTCTCGGCGCGACGTTTACCATCAACACCGAGAAGCCGCTCACGCCCGAGGAAGCGGAGCGATTTCTTCAACTGGGCTTCGCGAGCGAGCAACTGTCGCGCCGCAGCCGGCCGCTCTACAAAGCTGCCCAAGGTTGGGGTCTGCTGACGTTTCGCCCGGTGGACAGCGACTACGGCGTGCGCCGACTTTTCGTCGGCAAACCGCGCCCCGGTCTGGATGATTGGCCCGCCGCCACATGGCAGATGTCACAATCGCTCGGCGCGAAATTACTCGAAGGGGATGAAACGCGCTTCGCCCGTCGCTGGATTAACTATTACGGACCGGCGCGACGGATTGAGAGCATCAGCTATTACCGCGCGCTCGTGAAGGACGGCGGGATGTCACCCGGATTTTTTAAGGACAAGATCGTGATCGTCGGCGCACGTTCGCAGCTCGGTAGCGGAGCGAAAAAACTGCTCGACGAATTCAGCACGCCGTGGTCGCGCTTCCGCAATCGGACCTACACGACGGGTGCGGAAATCCACGCGACGATACTGCTGAATCTGCTGCATCACGACTGGCTCAATCGCGTGCCGCTCGCGGTGGAGCGATGGTCGGTGGTTCTGCTGGGCCTCGCACTGGGCGCGCTGCGCTGGCTGCGTCCGTGGCGTGCAGTGGTCGTGGCGTCGGTGACCGCGCTCGGGATTTTCACCGCAGCCTGCCTGCTGCAATGGCACGCGCGCCTCTGGGGCAACTGGGTGGTGCCGGTGTTGCTCCAAATTCCGCTCGCCACCGTGCTCGCCATCGCCTCGCGCTATTATCTGGAAGAACGCCGCAAACGAAAATTGCGCAGCGCCTTCGGCTTTTATCTCTCGCCCGAACTCGCCGAGGAGATTGCCGAGCGCAACTTCACACTCGCGCCCGGCGGCGAGAAAGTCGTCGCCACGATGGTGTTCACCGACCTCGAAGGCTTTACCACGCTCTCCGAAAAACTCGGCGACTCCGCGCGGCTCGGTCAGGTGCTCACGGAATACTTCACGCGCACGACCGACGAGATTCTCGCACAGAAGGGGACGGTCATCAAATTTATCGGCGACGCGGTGTTCGCCGCGTGGGGCGCGCCGCTGCCGCAGCCCGATCACGCTGAGCGCGCCGACCGCGCCGCGTGGCGACGGGCGCAAGTCTCGCAAATGGAAGTGCCCATCGGCCAGCCCGACGGCACCACGCAGACCGTGCGCGTGCGCACGCGCATCGGCATCCACACGGGCGAAGCGCTCGCGGGCAATCTCGGCAGCGCGCGCCGCTTTGACTACACGCTCATCGGCGACGCCGTGAACTTCGCCGCCCGCCTTGAAAGCGCGAACAAATACGCCGGCACGTCCATCCTGCTGTCCGAAGACACCGCCCAATGCCTCGGCGGAAAATTTCTCCTGCGGCGACTCGGTGCCTTCAAAGTCAAAGGCAAGGATCGAGCCGTCGTCATCCATGAGTTGCTCGGGGAGGACCCGAGCGCCCGGCCGCTCTGGCTCGACCGATTCGATGTCGCTCTCGCCGCGTGGATCAAAGGCGATCTCGCCACCGCTCGGGAAGGATTCGAGGCCGCCAAAACTGCCCGCGGGGGCCAAGATGGTCCCGCGGAATTTTATCTGAACCAGTTCGAGCACGCGAAATTTTCGCCCAACTGGAACGGCGACGTCGTGCTGGAGGGAAAATAGCCTCCCCGCAGGGTGTTGGAGTGCAGCCTGCTTCTTGGAAATAGCCTAGGGTGTTTCCGCATTTGCCTTCACTTTTCGCTTTCTCGTCCCACGTTCCTGTCGTTCACCCCCGGTTAATCGAGTCCTGAAAAATTTCCTTCTGTCATGCACACCGCCCGTTGGATCAGTCGTCTTGGACTTGGGTTGGCTTTCCTGTTCGCCCCCGGTGCAGCCGAGGCGACGCCGACGATCAACACCCAGCCCACCGGTCCGGGCGGCGTCGCAGCCGGCGTGACCGCGACCTTTACCGTCGGCGCTACCGCCTTCTCCGGCGCGCTCACCTACCAATGGTATAAACGCGCGTCTGTCGGAGCCGCTCGTGTTATTATCAACCTTGCCACCGGTGCATCCTACACCACTCCGCCGACCACACTCGCCGACGACCAATCCACCTATGAAGTCGATGTGAGGGACGCCAGCGGTGTTGTCACCACGGTGCCCGCTACGCTCGCCGTCTTTGCCACGCCTGCACCAGCCATCAACACACAGCCGGCGGCTTCCCAAACAGTCACAGTGGGAGCATCGGTCAGTTTCACGGTCGCTGCGAGTGTGACGGACCCGAGTTACCCCACACCCACTTACCAATGGCAGAAAGCCGGCTCGAACATCGGCGGTGCTACAAGTGCGACCTATACGATCCCCAGCGTGCTCGTGGCGAATGCAGGCACTTACAGGGTCGTCGTCACTAGCGGCTCTACTTCCATCAACTCGAACAATGCGGTTCTCACCGTCAACCCGGCCAATCAGACGATCACCTTTGCCGGGCCGAGCAGCCCGCAAGTTTATCCCACGACGGCGATCCCGCTCAGTGCCTCTTCGACCTCGGGTTTGACGGTGGCCTTTTCCGTCTTCGCCGGCTCGGCGACCATTGCGGGCACCAACCTCACGCTGACCGGCACAGGCAGCGTCACTGTGAGAGCGTCGCAGGCCGGCGACGCCAACTACAACGCCGCCACGTCGGTGGATCGGACATTCACCGTCAACGCTGCGCCAACTTCCACCCCGACGCCGACACCCACCCCAACTCCTACTCCCACTGCGACACCTACACCGAGGCCCACTTCTACACCGACACCGACAGTGACCCCGACGCCCACACCCACGCCAACTTCGATTCCGGGCGCTACTCCTACTCCAACCCCGACGCCGACCACCGTCCCGACGCCCACACCCACGCCAGCTCCCACCTCCAGTCCAACACCGACACCTACTTCCACTCCAGGCGTTACTCCCACTCCTACACCCACCACGGCTCCTACTCCTACTCCGACTTCCGCGCCGAACGCTACCCCGACTCCAACACCCACTTATACGCCAATTTCCACCTTCACATCAACACCAACATTAACTCCAACTCCTTCTCCTGTACCTACTGCATTTGGGGGTGGTGGCGCTTTCGTTTTAACATTGAATAAGCGTGTGTTTTCACAGATGTTTAACCTTCCTGG